>JBJFAP010000131.1:647-10316 GCA_051887975.1 Alphaproteobacteria bacterium
AAAACGGCAATATGTTCGATTTGAACGGCAATTATATGGGTCGTATTGATGAAAACGGCAACGTGTACGATGCAAATGGCAACTTGATCGGTAAATGGACACCGTCATCAGTCGATGCAGCGTGCGTTAATGCAAAATATAATGGCGAAGTTCGCGATGCAAACGGTGAGTTGTTGTACAGAATTAAGTGCGGTAAAATTTATGATAAATACGGCAACTTGATTGGTACGATTGACGAAAACGGCAATATGTTCGATTTGAACGGCAATTATATGGGTCGTATTGATGAAAATGGCAACGTGTACGATGCGAATGGCAACTTGATCGGTAAATTCCGTCCGGAACAAAGAGGTGGCTTTGTCCATGGTGTGAAAGACTTATTAAAAGGATCCGGAACAGGAATGGGACCAGGTTCTGATAATTGGGCAGGTCGTAAGATTGCTATCGGCGATAAAACGTTTACTGTGGGTTTGGATAACACGATTCGTAATGATCAGGGCGCGGTTATCGGAGCTTTAAGAAACGGAGTGCCTTATGCGTTAAGCGGTAATTTGTTATCTGACGAATTATCGGGTATGGGCTATCCGAACGCAAAAGACGGCTATCCGCAAGATCAATTGCAATTTGACCCGAATCAGGCAATGGCAATGCGTGAATTGTTGGCGCGTCGTCGTGCCGAACAAAAACAAGGCGTTGGCAAAAACTTTGCAAAAATTACGCCTGACGGGCGTGTTTTGGCAAAAGCCAAACAGAAGAAGGCAAAAGACTTTGGTTCAAAGACGGTTTCTTCTTGGCCGGTTGATATGACGCATATGATTTTGAAGGATAAGGCAATTCCTGCGGTTTTGACGCGTTCAATCGATTCCAGATATCCAAGTGTACCGGCTTCTGCAATAGTGGAAAGAAATGTTTATGCTGAAGATGGCAGAAATATCATCATTCCGGCAGGAAGTAAGTTAATCGGAACTTGTTCGGGCGGAGCAGGGACAAATCATGTGGCTAAATTGGAAATTTCATGGGAACGCTTGATTCGTCCTGATGGAAGCCAATTCCAAATGAGTGCTGTGTCCGGCGATGCTCAAGGTCGTGGTGGTGTCGCGGCTTATCTTGATGAACAATGGCTTGCAAAATACGGTAAACCGTTGATGGCTTCAACATTGACATCGGCAGTTGCTTATATAACTGCAACGGATCAAGCTGTTACACAAAATCAAGATTACGGTACAACAACGCAATCTGACAGAGCTCAAGCGGCACAAGATGCTCGTGAAAACTTCATTGATAATATGGAACAAATCTTCCAGCAAATGATTGAAGAATCTTCTTCCACGCCGCCGGTTGTGTTTGTCCCATCCGGAACGCGTATGACGGTGTTTGCTATGGATGATTTATGGTTGCGTACGGAAGACGATGATGTGGATGATTATGAACAAGAATTTGGTGCTGATCCGACTTCATCTTTCGCACCGAAAAACGGCGGTATGCAACAACGTCCGTCTGGACCTGTGAACACAAATGAAAATGCAGCGGCAACAAGTGCACCGGCAGCTTTTGCGGATGCGGAAGAAGAGTACTATGATCCGGGTTATACAGGTGAGGAAGAAGAGGAAATTTATACACCTTCTTCCGCCAAAAAAGAGGAAGTAGTTTCTGCCCCAACACAGCAGCAACCGAATTTGGAAGAAGCTTATCGTTCTCGTCAAGGATTGGGCAAAAAATCAAATGAAACGGGTAAGTCAACACCGTTGCAACAAAAATCAAATGCTCAATCCGGTGTTGCAAGCGGGTCATTGTTCTAGGAGGATATATGCCACAGCTGACAATATCAGAAACATACAAAGTTCTTGAATCTGCTTTACGGCCTTTATCGTATTGGTATAGTCAGGGCGATGTGGAAGAAGTGGCTGTGGATCATCCCGGTTCAATTTGGTTGCGTTTGCGCGGGAAAAGAGAATTTCCTTGGCAAGAGCAAAAAGATGAAAAATTAACAAGAGAATATTTAAATAATATTCTTTACATTATCGCGAATACATACGAACAATCGTTTGAGCCTATATCCGGAACGCCGGTTGTGTATGCAACGCTTCCGGGCGGACATCGTTTTACCGGTATCAGCGGGCGCAATGTGATGTACGATAATGACGATTTGACCGGCGGTGTTGCGATGGCTATTCGTGTTTATAAAGAAGATACGGGTGTTTCTTTCAGTGATTTCAGATTAAATCAAGGAGAACGTTTGCGTCCTTTAAGTAAGATGTCGCAAGTTGAAGATCCTGACGATCCTTATGACAGGTTGTTGCTTTCGATTCGAAAAGGGGAACACATTTTAATCAGCGGTGGAACAGCAACCGGTAAAACAACCTTTTTGAACAATATGATTAAACTTGTGGATATGCACAAACGCATTTTAACAATCGAAGATACCCGTGAATTGATTATTCCGCAACCGAACAGAGTTCATATTGTTTTACCCCGTACGGATCAAACAAACGGCTTGACTTATCCACGAGTGATTGACTTGGTTGTGCGTTTTACTCCGGATGCGATTATTTGCGGTGAAATTTCAACGTCAAATGCAAGTGCAGTTTGGGAATTGATGGGATCAGGCCATGAAAACTGCTTTGCGACTATTCACGCCGAAAACGCAGAAGAAGCGTACAAGGCTTTTGTTGCTCGTATTATGCGCACTTCGCCTACGTTGGACAGGGATAAAACTTTGCGTGAAATGCACGATAAATTGCGTGTTGTGCAAATCAATCGTAATGGCAACATTCGTGCCGTTACGAATATTACTTAATGTCTTGCGTTTTAAGGAAAAATTGCCCATTTAAAGACCATGGGCAAGAAGTTATTTGAAATTATAACAAAAATTTTTGCGATTTTCTTTTTCGGATTGGCTGTGTGGCTTGTCTTTAAAGAAGTTCATGCGCAAGGTTTTGACAAAATTGTTAATCAAATTGGAAAATTACCGCTTAAACAACTGTTTTTAACATTGTTTTTTGTTTTAATCGACTATATCGCTTTTTCCGGTTATGATTTTTTAGCCCTTACATATATTGGTGCAAAAATAAAAAAGTGGATTGTTATTAAAACCGCAATGATTTGTTTTGCATTGACGAATACAACAGGACACGCTTACCTTGCGGGTGGATCGGTTCGATATGCTTTTTATTCAAAAGAAGGCTTAAGTCAAATTCAAGTTTTAAAGATGGTTGCTTTTGAAAGTTTAACTTATATGACAGGAATGGGAATTGTGTTGGATATTTGCTTGATTATAGCGCATTTTTTGCATTTTCCGGCTTTTGCGAATTATCAAAAATGGCTGGATTTGGGTGCGCTGATAGCAACATTTCTTTTGATTGTATATTTTCTTTTGCCAGAAAAGAAGCTTTTGATGAATATCAAATTGCCTTCTTTAAAGCTGAAAGCAAAGCAAGCTTTGGTCGGATCGTGTGATTGTATAGCGGCTTCATTGGCATTTTACACGTTGTTTTTAGGGCATTTAAATGCAAATTATTTTTATGTTGCTTGTTTGTTTTTGGTTGCTCAAATAATTGGAATTTCAAGCCAAGTTCCGGGAGGATTGGGCGTCTTCGAAGCAACTTTCTTATACCTTTTTCACCATAAACCGGAAGAAAAAGTATCTTTATTGGCAATACTGATTAGTTTTCGGGTGTTATATTATTTTTTGCCGCTATTTATCAGTTTGTGTGTGTTGATAATCGATTTTATAAAAAAAATAAAATATAAAAATAAAATTACTTCTTGACATCATCAATGGGCAAAACTATACATAAGAATACATACAATTTTTAAATGTATATATTTAAAATTTAAGCATTGTTTAATTGTAATTTTGGAGGAGAAAATATGACGAAAACAAGTTTTAATTTAGATAACAGGCCGGAACATTTTTTTGAAACGGCACAAGAAGCGTGGTTATGGTTTTGTTTTTGCGAATCTACACCGAAAGTAAGAATGCAAAATCACAGTGATTGGTCATATTGTTGTGAACCAAGCGATGTGGCAATCGTTGTAAAAAAATTATTGTTGCAAAAAAAATTAACAAGGACACACATTAAAATTTTAAGTAAATACGGATTAAAACAAATGCCACCGCACGAAAACAGCGGAGATTCAAAAGGGATTTGCTTTTTATGGAAACAAGCATTGGAAAAATTATTAGAACCTTTTAAATTAAAAGGAATTGTGAAATTTTGTGGAAAAGCATTTGCTTTTTAGTGAGGAAAATATGATAAATCAAAAATTGGAAGGTTCTCGTTTTGATTTGGCCGTTGTCGGTTTTGGTGGCGAACCGACATTATGGTGGATGCGTTTTTTGAAAAAAGGTTATTATCATTGTTTGGTTGCCATAAAATGCCAAAAGGAATGGCTTTTGATTGATCCTTTGCTTCATTGCATTGATATCGTTTTGATAAAGAAAGGCAATATTCGCTTGTATTTAAAAAAGCACGGTTATAAAACTTTAGATGTAAATATAAAAGAACCGGTAAATAAACTTTTACGTGTGTCCGTTTTTACTTGCGTTGAAACGGTAAAAAGAATTATTGGAGTTCAAAAACGTTCTGTGATAACGCCATATGGCCTTTTTAAATATTTAAAAAAAATAAATCAAGAGGGACTTGACATTTTAAATTTATAACACCATATTTGTAATGTTGGTAGGGAAAAATGTATTCAAAAACAGCCGTTCATTTGAATGGCTGTTTTTTTATGCCTACTGTTTTTTTAACTTTCCAGAGGATAAGCATATGAAAAAAGTAAAACAAATTATCGGTTTGACACCGACAACGCAGCCGGTGCAATATTCAGCTACTGCATCTGAAGAACCGGACAGTTCTTATCTTGCGCGTCAAGCCGGACTTCAAACAGTAAGAACTTCCGCGCGGGGGATTTTAAAAACAAATGAAAATGCTCCGGTGCGTAAAAAACTATTGGGAGAATAAAATGACAGATATTTCAAATCTTTACAGACGTTTTTTAAAATTAAAATCTGCACGGGCAGAACTTGAACCGGTTTGGCGGGAATGTTATGAATTTGCTTTACCGCAAAGAGAAGGGCTGTTTTCGGGAAATTATTCACAAGTTGACAGATTATTTGACGGGACAGCCCCTGATTGCGTGGATCAATTATCAGCTTGTATTTTTTCGGAAATGACTCCGCCATGGACAAAATGGTTTTCTTTAAAAGCCGGTACGGAAATTTCAAATGATCCGGAAATAGATTCAAATTTAAATGATATTTCTGATGTTTTATATAACCATTTAAACGCATCGAATTTTTGTGTTGAAATGCATCAATGTTTTTTGGATTTGACAACGGTTGGAACGGCTTGTTTGATGATGGAAGAATCAAAAGTTGGCGAAAAAAGTGCTTTTCGTTTCAGCGCGATACCGCTTTGTGAATTGTTTGTTGATGAAAGCCCGAACGGCAGATTGGATACCACATTCCGCTATACCGTATCAAGTTTGGAAAATTTGATACATCGTTTTGAAAAAGCATTAAAAGCTGATTTATCAAAATTGGATAATAAAAGTCCATCAGATGTATTTTTACCGTTAATTGAATGTGTTGTTCCAAAACAAGGAGGAGGATATGCCTATACTGCTTTTATTGAAAAAGATACAGATGCTTTATTTGGTAATCAAAATGCGCCGGTGGTTTTAAAAGAAGGTGTTTTCGAAGTTTCGCCTTTTATTACCTTTCGTTGGCAAAAAGTACCGGGAGAAATTTATGGCCGTTCGCCTGTAATGAAAGCTTTGCCGGACATAAAAACAGCAAATAAAGTTGTAGAATTGATTTTAAAAAATGCAACAATTGCCGTGACTGGAATTTGGCAAGCCGAAGATGATGGCGTTTTAAATCCGGCTAATATTCGTTTAACCCCAGGGACAATTATTCCAAAGGCCGTTGGTTCAAAAGGATTAACCCCCTTACAAGCAGCGGGTGATTTTGATGTTTCGCAACTTGTCTTGTCGGATTTGCGTACGCGTATCAGACACGCTTTATTAAATGATAAATTAGGACAAGTTGATGTGCCTAAAATGACAGCGACTGAAGTTTTAGAACGTTCTGCGGAAATGGTACGCATTTTGGGTGCAACGTATGGCAGATTACAATCCGAATTGCTGACTCCTTTGATTGAACGAGCCATTTATATTTTACATCGGCGCGGACAAATTCCGGACATTTACCTTGACGGACGTTTGGTCGGTATTACTTATCAATCGCCGATTGCATCAACTCAAGCGAATCAAGAAGCAAGGAAGGCGTTGGATTGGTTGTCTTCGCTTGAAGCATTAAAGGCAGATGTTGCAACATTGATTGACGCAAAAGCATTTGCCTCTTGGCTTGCCGGAAAATTAAATATACCGACAGAATTGATAAAAACGGAGGAAAGTCAATGAAATTAAACTGGATTTTTGCCCCACAGGAGCAAACACAATCGCCTCTTGTTGATGAAACAGCTTTGTGTTTTGCAAGATGTTTTTCGACAGAGTATGGTAAAAAAGTTTTGTCTTATTTATCAGGACAGACAAAAGATCGTGTAATGGGGGCAGATTGTTCTTCCAATGAACTTTGGTTTATGGAAGGAAAACGTGCTTTATTTAAACAAATTGAACATTTAATCAACAAAGGAAAAGGAGAATAAAATGGTTGATAATTTAATAAATAATATCCCTGAAAAATTTAAAGCAAAAGATGGTTCTTTAAATGCTGAAGCTTTATTGCAATCTTATCAGGAATTGGAAAGAAAAATGGGATCGATGATTTCTATTCCGACAGAAGAAGATTCTGATGAAGTGAAAAAAGATTTTTATCATAAACTGGGTGTTCCTGAAAATGCCGAATCTTATCAGATTGAAATTAAAGATGAATTGTTGGCATCAGATCCTGACGTTAATCAGAAACTTTATGATTTAGGTTTTACAAATAAACAAGTTCAAGCTGTTTATGATTTGGCGGCAGAAAAAGTTTTGCCAGTGATTGAAGATTTGGCGCAAGAATATGAAGCTTCACGACAAAGACAAGCTTTGGAAAATTATTTCGGTGGAAAAGATAAATTTGACGAGGTTGCACGACAACTTTCCGTTTGGGCCAAACAAAATATTGATGAAAATTTGCTTTCGGCCTTGTCCACAACTTACGAAGGTGTATTGGCTTTGTATAAAATGATGGAAACAGCAGAACCGGCAGTTAAGATGGCAACAGACTTGTCAAACACAAATATGACAGAAGATGACTTAAAAGAAATGATGAAATCGCCGGCTTATTGGCGTGATCAAAATCCGGAACTTTTAAAGAAAGTGGCGGAAGGGTTCAGTCGTCTTTATCCTGCCAAAAAGAATAAAAGATAATCGCATTTAATGCGACCTTTTTATTGTTTTTATAAAAGGCGGATTTATCCAAAACCTTTTGTAAAAAGCGTTATTTAGTTTGCCCTTTTTCGGGGCTTTTTTTTAATTTAAGGAGATTTAATATGACAGATGAATTAACAAACAGCATTAATGATGCATTTATTAAACATTTTGAAGCAGATGTGATTACGGCTTATCAGCAAATGGGCTCTAAATTGCGTCCGACAGTTCGTTCTAAAACGGGCATAGTCGGTGCAAGTACAACTTTCCAAGTTATCGGAAAGGGTGCTGCTGCAACAAAAACACGCAACGGGTCTGTTCCTGTAATGTGTGTTGCACATACACCTAAAGAATGTTCTTTAACGGACTATTATGCCGGTGAATGGGTTGATAAATTGGACGAATTAAAAGTCGGACACGATGAAAGAAAAGTCGTTGCTCAAATGGGTGCATATGCTTTGGGACGTAAAACAGATGATTTGATTATTGCAGCTCTTTCTACAACAGATGAAAGCGTTGGCGTTGTCGGTGGACAAGTATTGTCAAAAGACATTATTTTGGACGCATTTACAAAATTAAATGAAGCTGATGTTCCTGATGATGGTGATCGATATGCGGTTGTTTCTCCGGCTCAATGGAATCAGTTGTTGAAAATTGAAGAATTTTCTTCAGCAAATTATGTCGGTGATAAAATGCCGTATGTTGCCGGTTGCGAAATGCGCCGTTGGTTAGGAATTAACTGGATTATGCATACGGGCTTGCCGGCAGATGCACAAAGCGGGACACATACTTGCTTTATCTATCACAAAAATGCGGTCGGACACGCTGTCGGTTTTGATGTCAAAACAGATATTTCATGGCATGGTGATCATGCGGCTTACTTTGTCAATTCAATGATGAGCCAAGGGGCTGTTTTGATTGATGCAAAAGCAGCAATTAAGATTGTTTGTTTAGATGAAGAACCGTCTTTAAATAACGGTTAAATTTAACGGGGCGTTTTAAGGACATTAAAGCGCCCTTTTTATTTGAAAAGGATGAAAAAATGGCACAATCAGATATTTCGCTTTGTTCAAAAGCCCTTGTAAAATTAGGGGCAAACAGCATTACTTCTTTTTACGAAAATACAGCCGAAGCACAAGTTGCACATCAGCTTTATACTTGTGTGCGTGATGCGTTGTTAAGTTCTTATCCTTGGCGTTTTGCAACAGCTCAAGTCAGTTTATCAAGACTGGCGAATTTTAACGCGGTTGATTATTCGTATGCTTACCAGTTGCCAAATGATTTTTTGCGTGCTTTAAGTGCCGGATGCGGTCAAGGAAAAGGTTTGAACTATCGTATTTATCAACGAACACTGCAAACAAATTCACCAAATATCATTTTAACTTATTTATTCTTACCGAAAGAAGAAAATTTTCCGGCATTTTTTGATGAATTGTTGATTGCAAAATTGGCTGCTGAATTTTGTTTGCCTTTAACAGAAAGTACAACAAGAACAGAATTTTTAATTAAACAGGCAAATAATATTTTTGCACAAGCGAAGTTAGTTGATTCGCAACAATCTTTGCCTGAATCAATTATTGATTTTCCTTTAATAGAGGTCAGATTATGAGTAAAGTCAGAAATCATAAAACAAATTTTACAGCCGGTGAAGTGTCCTATGATTTGTTAGGAAGGGCGGATTTATCTGCTTATGATAATGGTGCTTTGGAATTAAAAAACGTGTTTATCAGCCCCATCGGTGGTATTGAACGACGAGCCGGATTACGTTATGTTGCAAGTTTGCCTTCATCTGCTGTTCGGCTGATTCCTTTTGAATTTAACACAGAACAGACGTATTTGTTTGTTTTGTCGGATAAAAGAGCTGATATTTATAAAAATGAAGAATTATTGCAAACATTACAAACACCATGGAATGCCCAAGATTTAGGGCAAATCAGATGGACTCAAAGCGCAGATACTTTGCTTATTGTTCATTCAAATTATGCACCGATGACAATTGTACGCGATAACAATGAAAACTTTTCTGTGTCAGAATGGCTTTTCGATTATGCAACAGATGGTTCAAAACTTTGTCCGTTTGAAAATTTTACGGGAAATGAAATTTTGATGTCATCTTCTGCTGCAACCGGCAATACTGTCTTAACAACAGATAAAGATTTTTTTAACGACAACTATGTCGGTGTGCGTATTCGTTTAGGCGGTGGAGAAATACAAATAACTTCTGTTATTGACGCAAAAAAAGCAAATGCAAGTGTGATAAAAGCACTTACTTCAACGGCCCAAACAACT
>JBJFAP010000132.1:0-10203 GCA_051887975.1 Alphaproteobacteria bacterium
ATCATCCAAACCAAATGTAAATGGCTTGGTCGTGTTAAAAGAACCTTTGATATCTTGCCACATACCTTTTTGACGTTTAAAAACAACATCCACATTTGTCAATGGTTCTGCCTTACTCAAATATAACTTATCCAATTTTGCAGCAATCGTAAAATCAGTTGTTTCTTCAATCTTTGCAGAATCTGAAGAAGCATCATCAGAAAAAAAGTCGCCATATATCAAATCTTCTATATCCAAAGAATTTCCCTTTACAAAAGCGTCAAAAGATCCGTTTTCATAAATACTTAAATCCAATTTAGCATCCGTTCTTGGCGCTTTAATTTCATCCAACACCAATTCGAACAATTTATTTTTAGGTAAATTGACACGCCCCTTTAAAATAATAGATTCTTCCGGAATGGATAAATAAACGCTTGAAATATCCTTAAGCATTCCATCGCGCAATACTAAAGTCGCTTTAAGTGTTCCGTTGCGATTAAATTTCTTCACATATCCGACAGGTAAAGAAATTTCAGCATCTTTTAATCCGAAATCAAGAGAAACTGTATCCCCCTTTTCTTGAGGATAAACCGTTATCGTTGTTAATAAAGTGCCTTTAAAAAATTCCCCTATATTAGCAAAATACGGCTTTATCATTGAAGGCGATAAAGGTATTTTAATTTCATAGACACCATCCAAATCATCTGACAGACTTTGACGAATATTAATGCCGACAGTTTTATCATCCAAAATCCCCTTACCGGTAATTTTTAAATCCTGATTATTGACTTGCAATTTTAACGAGCCGGATGAAAAATCCCATTCTGTATCAGGTATGGGAAACGAAGTATCTTCTATGTCTGCTTTTACCGAAAAAGTCAATTTTTCTTTCAAATCATCAGCAAATGGAAAAGCAAGCAATAATTGAGCATTCGCATCTCCCGTCATTGTCTTACAGGGAATGATCATATTATTATCACAAACATTCAAAGGCTTTGCCGATATAACCTTCAAAACATCTGATAAACTTCCGGACAAGGATATATCAGCATCAAATAAAGCAACGTCTTTATCAAAATCTGAAAAATTAACTTGACCGCCGGTTATTTTTACACCGTTGCAAAGTGCAGAATTTACCTTTAATCTTGCATCTTTATCAGTAATAACAGCTTGAGCATCCACCTTTTCAATCGGAAGCATCGTATCCAAATATCTGACTTTCGCATTTTTTATATCTAATACAGCCTTTAAATCATCTATTTTTGAACCTGTCATTTTCATATTAAAAGATGCTTTTTCAATTTTTCCGTCCGTTACATTATCTTTTATCCAAGCATGGACATCACTTCCCAAATATGAAGGCCATAATTCCGGCACATCATTGATTCCAAGGTTATTCAGACTTACCACCAATTCTGTTGATGTTTTTTCGAAATCTTTTGTGGCAATCAATTCATTTAAGTTTTTTATTTTTGAAAATACATCCGCGGTTTGACCGTACAGCTTAATTTTTGAATTTTCAATGACCGCCTCTGTTAAACTGGAAGAAAGGTATCCCGATATAAGCGCATTTTCAATCGGGTAAGTTGTATCTAATGGTTTTGGTAAATAAATTGAACCTTGTTTTTTGCTTTCTATGGAAAAAGCAATATTTTTGAATACATTTTTCCAACCGTTTTTGACTACTGTCAAATCTAAATCCATTTTGACACTGACACCGATAGTCATCGCAATATTCTTTAAAAAAGGCATTATTTGCTGAAATTTTGCTAAATCAATATCGTCTGTTGCAACAGTTAACGTAGCCTTTCTGTCCTTTAAAGAATAAACCGCATCCATCGTTGCGCCCATAAACGTTTTGTCTAAATATACATTTGCATTCACATGCGTTTGAATTTCATTGTCTTGTTTTTTCAATTTAACGGAAAGTTCAGGTATAATAATTTTTTCTTCATTATCAACAAACAAATTTATTTCACCCTCTGTCAAAGACAAAAAATTCAATCTTTCAAAATATCTGCGAGCTCGATTTATTTTTCTTTCCAACGAAACTTTTGATTTTTCTTCTTTTTCCTGATTTACAGATGATAAATTAACTTGAACAAACGGCTTTATTAAAATAACATCTGTTACAACAACTCTGCCAATTAACAACGCAAAGGGATTAAATGAAATATGAGCATCTTGTGTACTGACAAGCAATTTATCCTTATCTGAAATAATAACATCTTTTAAGCAAATATCGATAAAACGCCCTTTGGAAAAAGCCATTTCCAAATAAGCATCACTAAGCGAAACATCAATTTGAGAATTTGATTCTTTGACCATATTTACGATTGTCGGAATGAATTTTTGAATATGAATAGGCTCTATTGACAATCTGAACATCAACAACAAAATCATTACCAATAAAAAGAAAAGAAACCATTTGATTGTTCTAAAAATCCCTTTCAGAAATCTTTTTATAAATGATTTTTTTTGTTTTGGTTGCATTTATAAAACCTCCTGTCCGAAAACATTTTGCATAAAAAATAACGCAAAATAACAAATAAACGCAGAAATAATCGGCGTAATAATCCAAGCTTGCATAATGCGAAATAATGCTTTTATCTGCAACCCCTGCCCTTTTTTAGTTAAACAAACACCTATCAAACCCCCGATAACAGTACCAACATTTGATATAGGAACTAATGGAAATGTCGGCAAATGGCATTTTAATAAAAAATTATGAAAGGATACAGATGAAAATAAAAATAAAATAATCCCCTGAGTTACGCCAACAACGAATGCCTCAATCGGAGACATAGCAAAAACATTCTCTCCGACAGTTTCATTGACTTTATTCGAATATGTAAAAATACCAACAACGATGGCAAGGCCACCGATAAAAAATAGTTGTTGTGCTGAATTTAATGAAAAAAGTCCGAAAAAATCCAGTGTAGGTAAATGAATAACCCTGACAAACGGTGCCATTACATTACCGATATTGTTTGCGCCTAAAAAATAAGCACAAAAAGCACCTGCCAGAAATAATCCCGCACGCGTATAAGCATCACGATAAAGCATCGGCACAGGACGATATTTTAAATAAAATCTGATAAAAACAGTCAACAAAAAGGCAATTATAATTGCAAACAACGGACTTGTAAACCAAGATAAAACTATTTTTCCAACGATATCCCATTTCACATCAACGTGAGCAAAAAAACTCCACCCGACCAAAGCACCGACAATTGCCTGTGTGGACGATACAGGCAATCCGATGTGCGTCATGATAAACATTGTAATTGCAGCCGACAAAGCCGTCATAAATGCGCCCGCAAGCGTATTCACACGACCCAAATCCTGTAATGTCCCTGAAACACCCTGCCCGCTGATGACAGCACCGAGCACAATTAAAATACTTGCTACAATAGCTGCCTTTTTAAAGGAAATCATTTTTGTTCCAATGGCCGTTCCAAAGACAGAACTCATATTATTTGCACCAAAGGTCCAACCTAAAAACAATCCGCTGCTTAAAAAGAATAGAACAGATAAATCCATTTAAAAAGACCTTTTTACTGCCAAAACGGTTAAGGTATCCGCAACATCTTCTGACAAATCGGAAATTCCTTCTGTTGCCATTTCAAAATCTTGCAACTGTCTTTGGTGAGCAAGCTCTAAATTTTTTTCATCAAAAAATGCTGTTTTTAAAGATGTTCCCTGTTGATCGGCCTGCTTTTCAAAAAACATTACTTTATGCAAATGATTTTTAATTTCACCATTCATTTCAAAAAAACTGCGTGCCGAAACAACTAAAGCCTCTACACAATCAACAACAGTTTGTACTAATTCCTTAAAGGCGTTGTGAAATGCTGTCGGAATTTGCGGCTTTTCAATCGCATACATATATAAATTGCTTTCATATTTATTCATTACTCTGTCAATAGCTTCCAACAATTCCAGCACATCGGCTCTGGAATCCGGTAAAAGCGTATGTTCATAAAGAGTCGCTTCAACATCACGGCGTAATTGATCATTACGAGATTCAAAAGCACTGATTTCCTGACGTTTTTTCATAAAGTCTTCGCAAGCACCTTTTTCCAAATATAAATCAATTGCACGCGAATAAATCAAGCCCGCTTCTGAAACATTATCCAAAAACTCATTGATTTTATTATCCAATTCTTTTGTTTTTCGAAATAAAGTCATTTTAATTTTCTCCCTGCACGCCTTGCGCCAAAGACGCATTTAAAAATAAATCAATATCACCATCTAAAACACCGGCTATATCAGAAGTTTCGACTTGTGTCCGCAAATCTTTTACCAACTGATAAGGCTGTAAAACATACGATCTGATTTGATACCCCCAACCGATTTCGGATTTGGAAGCTTCTGTTGCATCTGCAATTGCTTGTTTTTTCTTCATTTCCAATTCATATAATCTGGCACGCAACATAGCCATAGCTTGATCGCGATTCGCAAACTGACTGCGCTGTGTTTGACAAGCAACCACAATTCCGGTCGGTAAATGTGTGATACGTACGGCACTTTCGGTTTTATTAACGTGCTGTCCGCCCGCACCCGATGAACGATAAGTATCTATTTTTAAATCTGCCGGATTGATATCAATGTGAATACTGTCATCAATCACAGGATAAACCCAAACAGAAGCAAAACTGGTATGCCGCCTTGCGTTTGCATCAAACGGAGAAATACGCACCAACCTGTGAACACCACTTTCTGTTTTAAGCCAACCGTAAGCATTTATTCCTTTAATTTTGATAATAACGGATTTGACACCTGCTTCATCACCGGCTGTTTCTTCCATTATTTCGACACCATAGTTGTGCTTATTTGCCCACCAAATATACATTCTTTCCAACATACTTGCCCAATCTTGAGCCTCTGTTCCACCTGCACCCGGATGAATTTCCAAGAAGCAATCGTTTTTATCTGCCTCTCCGGATAACAAGCTTTCTAATTCTTTTTGAGAAACTTCTTTTTGCAAATGAATTAACGCATCATTTGCTTCTTTTAAAACTTGCTCATCATTTTCTGTTTCTGCCAGTTCAATTAAATCCAAAGTGTCCTTTAAATGCCTTTCAAAGCTTAATACAGCAGAAATTGACGCATCCAACATGTTTTTTTCACTCATCAATTTTTGGGCTTTAGATGCATCATCCCACAAGTTAGGATCAGAAATTAAAGATTCTAATTCTGATTGTCTGTAAAGTGCATTTTCCCAGTCAAAGATGCCTCCTCAGCAATGCCAACGATTGCTGAATGGATTGTACAATATTTTCTTGTTCTATTTGCATCAGTATAAACCTCCCATATCCGGTTCATCATCATTAGTTGTAATATCTTCACCGATTACTTGAGTTTGCGCATTCAAGTCATCATCTTTTCGGAAAGCTTCCCAAATCGCATCCTTTGCACCAACTTTTGCCGGCTTTCCGGTTTTAGCATCCACACGCACAAGACGCACCCCTTCCGGAATACGGAAAGGAACATCCGCTTTGTCTTTCAAGGCTTCTGCCATAAAATCGCGGAAAATCGGGGCTGCAACAATCGAACCCGTATCCTTCGGACCCAATGATTGCGGTGTATCAAAGCCAACAAAAACACCCACAACCAAATCCGGTGTAAAGCCGATAAACCAAGTATCAAAATTATCATTACTCGTTCCGCTTTTGGCGGCAAGTGTCTTTTTAACCGTTTGTGCGATTCGTCCCGTTCCGCGTTCAATAACACCCGTCATAATGTTAACCATCTGATAAGCAGAAATTGGATCTTGAATTTGCTCTCTTGTATCTTCAATTTCCGGAACAGCCGCATTTGTAGCGTTAACACCATTGCAATTCGGACAATCACGCACATCGTGTTTATAAATAGTTTTTCCGTATCTGTCTTGAATACGGTCAATTAAGCTGGGTGTAATTTTTTTACCCCCGTTCACCAACATTCCATAAGCAGTTGTTAATTTAAGCAAGGTCGTTTCTCCCGATCCTAAAGAAATGGAAAAAAAGGCCGGCAATTTATCTGAAATACCAAATTTTTTGGCATATTCAACCGTTTTTTGAATGCCGACCGCTTGAGCCAAACGCACCGTCATTAAATTACGCGATTTTTCAATACCGACTCGAAGCGTTGAAGGACCGTAAAAAATGTTTGTGTAATTTTTTGGTTTCCATTTTTCAAGTCCGGGACCTTGATCGACAACCAATGGTGCGTCCAAAATCAATGTAGATGGCGTATATCCTGAATCCAATGCAGTCAAATACACAAACGGCTTAAAGGAAGACCCCGGTTGACGTTCTGCTTGAACTGCTCGGTTAAACTGTGATTTTGCAAAAGAAATTCCCCCGACCATTGCCAAAACGCGCCCTGTATGCGGATCAAGTGCAACGATAGCCCCTTCAACAGTCGGATATTGTTGCAACAGATAAAAATTTCCCTTATCTGCTGAACGCTTTGACACATAAATCACATCTCCAACACCAAAAACATCTGCTGGTGTTTTAACTTCTTCATCGGAAATACGCTGACCTTCCAACCACTTTCTTGCCCATTTCATTGTATCCAATGTAATAATGCCTTGTTGGCCGTCTTCCAATCCGATAACTGTGTTATCTTCTTCCACCCTTAAAACAACTGCCTTTTGCCACAAAGCAGGAAAATAATTCGGCGTTTTTACATTTTGCAGCTGTTCTTGCCAATCCTTTAAATTATCCAAATGCTTCACAACACCCCTGTATCCGTGCCGTTTATCATACTCCAACAATCCTTTTTCAAGCACATTCACTGCGATATTTTGCAACTTCGGATCTAAAGAAGTACGAACAGAAAGTCCACCCTTATATAAAGCATCTTCACCATATCTTTGTTCAATCACACGACGAATTTCTTCATTGTAAAAATCCGCATTTTTAACTGTATCATTTAATTCTCTGTCTTGCGTTGTAATCGGCTCTTTTTTAGCTTCTTCGGCTTCTGCGGCAGAAACATATCCCTCTTCGACCATTCGATTTAAAACATAATTACGTCTTGCCACAGCCGCATCATAATGCGTTTTGGGTTCATAATTGTTCGGTCCTTTTGGTAATGCCGCCAAAAAAGCCATTTCTGCTAATGTCAATTCATCCAAAGATTTATTAAAGTACATCAATCCCGCGGAAGCAACACCATAAGAACGCCGACCCAAATAAATTTCATTCATATAAAGTTCAAGAATATGCTCTTTATCAAAAGATTGTTCGATACGTCTGGCAAGCAATGCCTCTTTAATTTTACGAGAATAAGACATTTCCGAAGACAAAAAGAAATTCTTCGCAACCTGTTGTGTAATTGTCGAAGCACCGACAAGGCGTTTTCCAGAACCTCTATTTTTTATATTTAAAAGAACGGCACGCACAATACCTGCATAATCAATACCATTATGTTCATAAAAATTCTTATCTTCAGCAGAAACAAATGCTTGTATTAAACGCTTTGGAATCGAATCTATCGGCACAAAAATTCGTTTTTCGGAAGCGTACTCTGCAAGCAATTGACCGTCATTTGCATAAAATCTGGTTGTAATCATCGGCTCGTAAACAGCTAATTGTTTATAATCCGGCAATTGTTGTGTGTAGTATGCAATTACGGCAAAAACGACACCCAAACCGATAACGACAAGAAGCAAGGAAAAGCTTCCTAACATTGCAAAAAAAGATAAAATAAAATGTTTTTTCATCGTTTTAACATACCCCTTTTTACCTTGTATTGCAAGTCAGAATTACCTGATATGTTTTAATTCCAATTTTTTGCGCCCCTTCAATATCTTTTTTGGCATCATCACCAATCATAATGACTTGTTCCGGCAATTTGCTCATCTTCGCCAAAGCCGTTTCAAACATTGCCGGATAAGGTTTATCATGCCCTGTTTCATCATCTGAAACCATAAATGTGATATATTTTTCAACATTCAATGCTTTTAATTTTTCAATCTGCATCGCAGCATAAGCGTCAGTTACAAGGCAAACAGGAATCTTTAAACGTTGACATTTGCGCAAAAAAGCCAACGCTTTCTTATCGCATGAAATATTCTTTAGAATGGTTTTTCGAAAAATTTTATTTGCCTGTTCCGCCAACAGAAATGGGAACGGAATGCTTAAAAACTCTGCTATTTTTTGAAAAATAAAATAACGATTATGTGCTTCTGGTCTGTCGCCATAAAAAGATAAATTATCTTGATAAAATTTATCAAAATAACGAACAAACTCATCTTCTGTCATCGGGCGTTGTTTATAAAAAAGCAAGTAAACTTTATGCAAAGCAAGATTATAAATTTCTTCCGTCAATGCATAAAGCGTATTATCTAAATCAATCAAAACGCCTTTCACGTCTGTTAAGTCAACCTTTGGAAAGATTAAATCCTTTGTTTTATTAAAAAATTTATTTTTCATTTGAAAAAACTCTTATTATTCGTTAAACTGTAAGCAATATATCAGAATTTTAATTTAAAAACAAGGAAGAAAAAATGAATTTTACATTTACAACAACACCGGATAAATTTTCATATCCTCTTATTATTCCCGTTTTCGAACAAGAAGACTTGGATAAAAAATTTCAAAAACAAGCAGAATTGATTAAAGCTTCATGCTTTACAGCAAAAAAAGGAGAAGTCATTTCTTATTTAACGCAAGGGCATTTAGTTTACTTACTTGGGGTCGGTAAAAAAACTGAAAAAGACATACAAGTATCTTTACAACAAATTGGTGGAAAAATTGCCGGATTCGTATCAACTTTGAAAAATCAGCAAATTGCAATTTCTTGCTCTTCTTTGGAACAAAATCTAAACGTTAATTTTTCTGTTGCTGCATACGTTGCTTACGGATTGGGGCTAGGAACTTATTCCTTTGACACTTATAAAACAAAAAAAGAAAATGAACAAAGACCGGAAGAAGTTTTATTTTTCAGTAATGATGAAAACAAAGATAATGCCACATTTGAAACTTTATTTGCCGTTATGGATGGCATTTATGAAGCAAGAGATTTAATCAGCGAGCCTGCCAATATGCTTTCTCCGCAAGACTTTGTTGATGCAGTTCGTCAAATGAAAATGGAAAACGTCAAAATCACCGTTTTGGATAAAGCCAAAATGGAAAAATTGGGTATGAATTTGATTTTAAATGTTGGTGCGGGGGCTAAAAAACCGCCATTCTTGCTTGTTATGGAATATATGAATGGGAAGAAAGATGACAACCCCGTTGTTTTAGTTGGCAAAGGCGTTTGCTTTGACAGTGGCGGTATGAATTTAAAACCTTCGCAAGGTCTGACCGATATGAAATACGATATGGCCGGTGGTGCTGCTGTTGTTGGTACGCTTTGGGCATTATCTAATATCGGAATTAAGAAAAATGTAGTCGGCATTGTCCCATTGGTTGAAAATATGCTTTCATCAACAGCACAACATACACAAGATGTTTGGCGCGCGATGTCCGGAAAAACCGTTGAAGTCGGCAATACTGATGCTGAAGGACGCTTAATTTTGGCGGATGCGCTTTGGTACGGACAAGAAAATTACAATCCGAAAGCGATTATTGATATTGCCACACTGACCGGAGCAATGCGCTACGTTTTTGGCAGTCAATACGCTGCTTTGTATTCAAATGATGACAAACTGGCAGAAAAATTAAAGAAAGCATCTGACACAACTTTGGATAAGATTTGGCAATTACCTTTAAATGAAGCTTATGCGGATATGTTAAAATCTCCGATTGCAGATATTTGTAATATTGGTGGAAACGGTGAGGCCGGTTCTTCATCAGCCGCTATGTTTATTAAAAGTTTCATCAAAGATAATACGCCATGGGCACATTTGGATATAGCATCTGTTGCGTGGACAAAAAAGCGTATCCCTTGCGCGCCTGAAGGTCCTACGGGATTTGGAGTTGCTTTACTGACACAAATGATTTTAGAGGATTAAAATGCGCGCGGTTGTTCAACGGGTTTTGTATTCAAGTGTTTCGGTTGATGGTAAAATTGTCGGTAAAATAGGCAAAGGATTTAATATTTTATTGGGCGTTGGAGAAGGCGATTCGATCAACGATATCAAATGGATGGCTGAAAAAATCGCGCACTTAAGAATTTTTGAAGATGAAAATGCAAAAATGAATTTATCTTTACAAGATGTCAAAGGTTCTGCTTTGGTTATTTCTCAATTTACACTTTATGGTGATTGTGAAAAAGGAAGACGCC
>JBJFAP010000133.1:0-10161 GCA_051887975.1 Alphaproteobacteria bacterium
GTTTCGAAAAATTATTACAAAGGCTTTGACTTTTTATATTCCGGTTAAAAAATACAGAAAGGAATTAAGACAAAAATTATCTTTTCTTTTGTCAAGCAAAAAAGAAAGAGTCAATTATTTGGAAATTGATGCAAAAGATTATACAGGATATGCTGAAATACTTAATAATTACAACTTTAAAACAATTACCTGTCATTCTACAAGAGATGCAATTTTTATAAAAAATTATTTGAAATCGCAACAAAAACAGGCAAAATTATTGTTGATGTCGCATTCTCCTGAATTACCTTCTCAAGAAAGATATCACGTTGAAAAGCAAAACGGCAACAAACAGGCTGAAAAGATTTATAAAATTTGGCAACAAATAGAACAAAAAGCCTTTAATTCGGCTGATATATTGGTATTTCCAACAACAGAAGCAATGGAGCCTTATATTAACGGGGCTGATTATTTTAATGATTTAATTAAAAATAAAGAAGTTCAATTCATAACGACCGGATGCGAAAAAATTGATATTCAAAGCAGCTCTGTTGATATAAGAAAAGATTATCATATCACAACAAAATATATTGTTTCTTTTATCGGTCGTCATACCGAAATAAAGGGATATAATAAATTAAAAGAAATTGCCGAGAAAATATTGAATGAACGTGAAGATGTGACATTTGTTATAGGCGCCGCACAAACAAATGAATTTGCGCCATTATCCCATCCAAGATGGATTGAGTTGGGCAGAATAAATCCTGCTGATTTATTAAAAATTACAGATTTATTTATTTTACCCAATAAGCAAACTTATTTTGACTTAATATTATTGGAAGTCCTTTCTGCCGGTGTTCCTGTGCTTGCTTCAAATACGGGCGGAAATAAATCTGTTTATCAAGCAACTCATGCAATAGAATTGTATGACTCTAATGAAGATTGTATCAGTAAAGTAAATAAATTCCTTGATTTAGCCGATAAAGACAAGGAAGAAAAACGAAAATTATCAATACAGGCATACGAGAATAATTATACATTAGAACATTTTGCAAAAAATTATGATGCTCTTGTAAAAAGAGTGGCAAATTTAGGAGAAGGTAAATGATAAACTTAATCGTAGGTGCCGGATTTTCAGGTGCAACTATTGCAAGAAAAATTGCAGAAGAATGGAATGAAAAAGTGATAGTTATCGATTCCAAGGATCATATTGCCGGTAATTCGTATGATTACAGGGATGCTAACGGTATTATGATTCATAAATATGGCTCTCATATTTTTCACACAAACATGGAAAACGTATGGAACTTTGTCCAGCGTTTTACTTGCTTTAATACATATATGCATAAAGTGGTTGCTGTTATTGATGGCATTGAAACGACTATTCCATTCAATTTAAAAAGCTTATACGACATATTTCCATCTTCACTGGCAAATCGTTTGGAAGAAAAGCTGTTAAAGCAATTTGAATATAATACAAAAGTTCCTATATTGGAATTTACAAAACAAGATGATAAAGATTTAAAATTTTTAGCCGATTTTATTTATGAAAAAGTTTTTTTGCATTATACCACAAAACAATGGGGCAGTAAGCCAACAGAAGTTGATGGTGCAGTGACTGCAAGAGTTCCGGTTTATATCAGTTGTGATAAAAGGTATTTTCAAGATAAATATCAAGGTATTCCAATAAATGGTTATACGACAACAATAAAAAATATGCTGAATCATCCGAATATTGAAGTAAGATTAAACACAAAATACAAAGACTATAAAGATAAAGCGGACAGGGTTTTTTATACAGGCTCTATAGATGAATTTTTCGATTACAAATATGGAAAATTGCCTTACAGAAGCGTTTATTTTAAATTCGAAGAGTATGACTTTCCATATTATCAGAAAAATTCTGTTGTTAATTATCCGTGCAATTATGATTTTACTCGAATCCACGAATACAAATATTATTTGAATGATCAAAGCCCAAAGACAGTTATTGCAAAAGAATTTTCTGAAGCTTTTGAAGAAGGTAAAAATGAACGCTATTACCCCATTCCGAAAGAAGAAAATATAAAATTATATGATCGTTATTTGAAAGAAGCGGAAAAATTGGAAAATATTTATTTTTTAGGGCGTTTGGGTGATTACAAATATTACGATATGGATAAAGCAATAAACAGAGCTTTAACATTATTTGATATGCTTTCTAATACGGTTCATAAATAAGGTCTGATACAAATGAAACAAATACCCATCTTTTTTACCTTTAATAATGCTTACGTCGTACCGGCAGCGGTGGCTTTTTATTCTTTGTTAAACAAAGCAAAAACAGATGTTTTTTATAATATGTATGTTTTACATTCTGATATTGCCCCTGAAAATCAAAATTTACTGCAAAACGTTATCGGGCGCTTTAAAAAAGGGAAACTTGCCTTTATCGATACAAAGGATTTTTTGAAAGACGAATGGAAAAACGGTAATTTTGATGAAAACAACAAACACACGAAATTTACTTCGGATGCTTTGTCGCGTTGTTTTGCGGCTCGTTTTTTTGCAAAATATGATAAAATCATCTATTCAGATGTGGATGTTGTTTTTGCGGATGATATTTCTGAATTGTGGGATATTGATTTAACTGATAAATATATCGCTGCGGTTAAAAATCCGTTTATGAAATATTCTGAAAACGAACTTTCTCATCTTAAGCCGGAGCATTATGCAAAATTGAAAGATACCTATTTTGCCGGAGGTATTTGGGTAATGAATCTGACAAAAATTCGCACGGATAACTTAGAACAACGGATGATTGAAGTTTTAGAAGATGAAACTATCGTAAAACGTTGGAACGATCAAGATATTATGAATATTTCGTGCGATAACAAGGTTGCTTATCTTCCTTTAAATTATATAGCTTATCCGTATTTACCTGATTTATTGCAATTACCAAATTTTGAAAGCCATTATTCACGTGATGAATTGTGGGATTCTGTTTTAAATCCTAAAATTGTGCATTATGCAAACGTTAAGCCGTGGCAAGATACAGTGCGTTATGGGGATATTTGGTGGGATATATTTAATTTTTTGAAATTGCCTAAAACAGCCATTTTTAAGAAACAAAAAAATAAATATAAGAAAAAATATAAGTATTACAAAAAATTATCCTTGTTTTTAAGTGTAATAATTGTTATGCTGTTAGGACTTTTGATGTGGAGAATACAATGATTAAATTTCTGGATTTGCACAAAATAAATGAACGTTTCAGAGCAGAATTTGATGCAAAAATCAAATCCGTTTTGGATAGTGGTTGGTATTTGCAAGGTAAAGAAAATGAACAGTTTTCAACAGATTTTGCCGCCTTTTGCGGTACAAAATTTGCGTTAGGTGTCGCCAATGGTTTGGACGCATTAAAGCTGATTATCAAAGCATATGGATTTGGGGCAGGTGATGAAATTATTGTGCCGGCAAATACATTTATTGCCACGATTTTGGCAATTTCTGAAAATGGTTGTACGCCTGTTTTTGTCGAACCGGACATTCATACATATTGCATCAATCCCGATTTGATAGAAGAAAAAATTACATCCAAAACAAAGGCAATTATGGTCGTTCATTTGTATGGTCAAGCCGTTCAAATGGAAAAAGTGTGGGCTTTAGCGAAAAAATATAATTTAAAAATTATAGAAGATGCCGCGCAAGCGCATGGTGCAATCTGTCAATGTAAGCGTGTCGGTAGTTTAGGGGATGCGGCAGGTTTTTCTTTTTATCCCGGTAAAAATTTGGGCGCATTGGGGGATGCCGGCGGTATTACAACTAACGATGAAGAACTTTATAATAAAATAAAAGCATTGGCTAATTACGGATCAGATCGAAAATATCATCATATTTATAAAGGTGTTAATTCTCGTATGGATGAAATTCAAGCCGGTTTGCTGGACATAAAGTTAAAATATCTGGATGCAGACAATGCAAGACGCAGACAAATAGCCAAATATTATCGTGAAAATATTAAAAATCCGCTGATTACTTTGCCTGAAATATATGATGAAATGGCGCACGTATGGCACGTTTTCGTTGTCCGTACACAAGAAAGGGAAAGATTACAAAAATATCTGGAAGAAAACGGTATTCAAACAAATATCCATTATCCGACACCGCCACATCATCAGTTGGCTTATCAAGAATATAAGGATATGTCTTTTCCCATTACCGAACAAATCCACGCACAAGTTTTATCTTTGCCAATTTCCCCTGTCCTGACAGATGAAGAAGTCAAAAAAATTGTTGAGGTGTTAAATGAATGGCAATAAACGCCAATATGATTTGATTTGTTCTTTAGGCGGAAATTGTGCAGCAGCACATAACTTGCAATACAAGGGGTTAAGACCTTTTTCTTTGCCCTTTGATTGGGTGTATATGTTAAATGAAGAACCTTTGTATAAATTGGCCGATTGTTTTAAAGATGATTTTAGCAGGTTTTTTTTGAAAGAAAATTTAAAGCCCTTGCCAGAAGGATCTAATTCGTCTCATTTAGAAAGGCCTCAATATTACGATACTTATACAGGATATCGCTTTGTTAATCATTTTGATTTGCCTATCGAAGAAGGGGGATATTCGCCGGTTAAAGAAAAATTAAATCGGCGAATAGCGCGTTTATATGAATATATTCAAAAAGGAAATCTTTTTTTATTTATTTTATCATTATCTTTTGAAATGAATATTGAACCGATTTTGAATTTGCAAAAAACATTAAAAGAAAAGTGGCCGAATAAACAATTTGATTTTGAAATCATCATGTTCGATTGTAAACAAGAGAAAACTGAAACAATGCCTTCCATTACTATTCATCGTTATATCCGAAAAATGGATGATAATGATTTTAACAAAACAAATCATGAGTGGAATTTTTTGAATCAATGTTTATTAAACAAAAAATTGTATCCTCGAAATTATAAAATCTTAAAAAAATTGGCTGTTTTTTTTATTCCCTATAAACCATTACGTCAAAAACTAAGGAGAAAATATCATGTCTGAACCTTTAATTTCTGTTATTATTCCATCTTATAATCACGAAAACTATGTTCAAACCACAATCAGATCTGTGATTGAGCAAACATATCAAAATATAGAATTGATTATGATTGATGATGGCTCAAAAGATACAACTTTTGAAAAAATTAAAGAAATGGAAAACGAATGTAAGAAACGCTTTGTGCGATTTGTTTATCAAAAACAAGAAAATCAAGGAACGTGTACGACATTAAATCGCTTGCTTGCACAGGTAAATGGAAAATATGTTGCGTGGATTGCTTCTGATGATAAATATACACCCAACGCGCTGTCTGATTTAATTGAAGTTTTGGAAGAAAATCCGGATGTCGGCTTGGCTGTCGGAAGAAACTTTATTATGGATTCAGAAGGAAAACAATGTTATTGGGATAAAGAAAAAAACAATGTTTATGACGAAGAAAGTGCAAGATGGGTTTCATTTTCTGATTCTTTGTCTGATGTTGCGAAGATAGATTTTCATTCACCAGAATTCGGTACTTATGCCGCATTACTTAAATCCAACCACATTCCAAACGGTTTTTTAATCAGAAAAAGTATCTTGGATAAAATAGGACCATTTACAAGGGAAGCTCCATTGGAAGATTATTGGTTGATGTTGCAAATATCTAAATATGCGAAAATGAAGTACATTGACAAGCCGGCTTTTTATTACAGGTGGCACGCAAGTAATACAGTTAAGCAAAAAGAAAAAATGCAAATGTTGGAGAAAAAAACATTTGAATGGGAAGAAAATTATGTAAACAACTTACCGGATCCAAAATGGAAAGATTTGTTTAAAACAGTAAAATATCGAAGAGAAAATGTACTTAATTTGCTTTTTTTGAAAGTTTATAAACAATATGATTTGAATCAAAAATTAAAGATTTTGGAAATCTTCGGATTGAAGTTTATTTTAAAAAGAAAAATCAGAACCCGCCAATAAGACGGGTTCTTTAAAAGGCTATTCTTTGGGATATTTAGCTTTAATTTCTGCTATTTTTTCTTGCCAAAGATTTGTGTTGTTGACTTTATCCCAATAAATCATATCCAATTGTTCGGCAATGTCCGGATATTCGGCTTTTCTTTTTTGGGCATAAGTTAACGCCGGTTCTTGTGGAACAAACCCTTTTAAATACCAAGATCCGTTATAGGCTTGTTCTACGTCCATTTCTTCCATTTTGATGGATTTATAGAATGCGGTATTCGTTCCCAAACCGACTGAACATTCTTTATTTTCTTTATTTTCAATTTTTGCGTATTTTAACATATATTATACTCCTTTCATCGGGTAAAATGTAAGTGTGTTTGTGCCTGAAGCGGCATTTGCAGAAATAACAGTTCCTTTCGGTAATATGAAATCTGATGTTTGATCACCGCTACCGCTGCTGATAAGATTTATTCCATGGGAATAATCACCATTGTTTATATAGCCATACCAATATCCGTTTGTGTTGACTTTTAACACACCATCACAAGTTGCGGTAAAAGGCAACGATACGCTGATGCCGGCATTGTAATCAGGCATACACAATCCAACGATAGTTTCTTTACCAACGGCGGTCAGATTGTCCGCATCTATGTTTGCTTTTGAAGAAAGCGCAGACGTTGCCTCTTGGGCTTTTGTTGTCGCAATGCCAGCTTGGGTTGTTGCTGTGGATGCTGCATCAGTGGCAATTTCTGCTTTTGTAATAGCAGTTGAAGCCGCTGTTTCGGCATCAGTTTTATAGGTGTTTAAAGTATCTTCTAAAGCATTCACAGATACTGTTGAATTTTCCAAATTTGTACCATCACTGTTCCATACGATTGCTTTACCTGCTGACGGCATAGGTAAGGTTAAATTTATGTTATTGCTAACTGCGTAAGGTGGCAAAACCATAGAACGATTTAAGTTATCCGCAATTTGTTGTTGACAGGCGATTTGATAATCTAACTCATCATTTAAAACGTTTGCACGTAAAGTCGAACCTTCCTGAAAATCAGAAGTACGTTCAATAGCTAACTCACGATTTAAAGTAATGGCTGTTCCGCTTGTCGGTGGTGTTTGAAATTTAACTGTGCCGCAATTATTATCTGTATCAATTTCAACGGTATAGCTGTCAGCACTTTGTAATGTGTTTTCAAAATACACTTTTAAATCTGAATTTTTGAAAATAGCAAAAGGAAAGTCAAATGTTGTATTTGTTCCGTTTCCTATGTATTGTATTCTTGGTGGAATACTGTTTATTTTTATGTGTTCTGTCAATTTAAACTCCTTTCTTATCATGATAAAAAGCCCAAACAAAATGTAAGGGCTTAACATTACACAAAAAAAGACACAACAGATACAGTTGTGCCTTTCGACAATATATATGTAGTATTTTTTATTGAAATGTCAAGTTGTATCAGTCTAAATAATATTCAACCGTAGAAACAACTCTGACTTTTTTGTTAATTTGTTCTCTTTCTGATTGATCTGGAACTTCTTCGCGAGCCAAAATTGAAAATACGCCTTGATTAGCAGATCTGATTTTTCCAACTTTTGATTTTGAATTAAGTGCAAATTCATCGGCGGCTTGCTTGGCGTTTTGTGTCGCATCTTTAAGCATAGCGGGCTTAATATCATTTAATTTTGTAAACAAATAAGATACACCGTTTCCGTAAGTGTTAAAGACAACGCCTTTTGATACTAAATCACCCATAGTCGGAAATACAGAATTGACTAAATCTACTTGTTCTGTCCGAACTGTCAATGTTTGAGATAAAGTATATCGTGCGGGAATTGTCGATTTATCACGATAAGAATCGGCATAAGCATCTTGCATCGTTAATCCTTGCACAATTATTTCATGGTCTTTTATACCGGCCGTTTTTAAAAATTCCATGATGATATTTTGTTGATTTTCAATGTCTTTTTTGGCTGTGTTTAAATTGTCATTGGCTGATTGAAAACGAATATTCCAAATGGCTAAATCAGCTTTGACATCTTTCTCAGCCAGTCCTTTAACTTTAACCGTACGAAAATCCATTGTGGTTTTGTAATAATAATACCCTGGGAAAAAACCACCAAGAACTAAACCAAGCCCGACCAATCCACCAAAAATTACATTATTTGCCATAATAAACCTTTCTTTCTTATAAGAGGATAATTATCTTTTAAAAATTTGTCAAGTGTTAAAAAAATGAATATTTTGCTTGTAAAAGTAATCGAAAATATCTATATTAAAACTATGGCTGTTTGATAAGGAGATACTTATGAAAATTTTAAAATGGAATGTAGATAAAAATGAAAAGGGCGTTAAAATAAATAAAGCAAGAAGCGAAAAAATTATTTCGTATGAAACTTTATCGGGACAGATTGTATGCGAAAGTGCAAGAAAAATTCGCAAAGCACCTGTCTATGATGTCGAATTCGGACGTGTTGTCGGCAATAATGCTAAAAATAAAGTATCTTTTTAAGTTTACGTAGAAGATTAAATTATCTGCTGTATTCTTTTACTTTATTCAAAATTCTTTGCCACAAAGATGGTCTTAACGTTTTGTCTTGCAAGCGTTCACATTCTTTATGTGAAATAAGTTTTTGTTTCATCGATACAATCGGAACAGCTTTTCGTCTTTTCCTTCTTGCGTTCTTTGTTGCCAGAGTGTTTTTCAGGAATTTTTATTTGTATTTTCCTTAATTAAAACTTGGCGTATCAGAAACAGAAACAATTTGTCCGCTTTCTTTCAATTTCGCTTCACAATTACAAAACGGATGTACCACCATTGCAACATTCATTAAAGCAAGTATTGCAATCGGAACAACAACTTTTTCAAAAGGAAAATGTGCGTGTCCGCCATTTTTTGCTTTCATCCAAGCATAAAAATTAACGCCAAACATTAAAAGAAAAGCACCCAATAAAGCGGAGAACAAAAAATAATCCATATATAAAAAGCCCAAAATAACATTCGGATTATAATTTAAATCTTTGACATAAATAAAACCAATCATTCCAACGGATATTGCCATCAAAAATGGTTTATAAAATGGAAATGTCCATCCCCTTTTATCAAAAAAGCGAATTGTCCAATATCCCAACATTGCGAGCATTGCACCAGCCCACAGTCCGACAATACATTCATCGACCCCCAATTTCGTGGCAATTGTTAAAGATCCGGCAATCGCAACAGTACAAACAGCACATGCAGGATTCGCAAAAGCTTTTGATGTAAACGCGGATAAAAAAGCCAAAACAGTCAATATTTTTTTCATTTCAATTCCTCTTTATTGTTATGATGAGCTTATATTACATAAAACATTTTTTTTTACAAGTTTTTTTCTTCATCTGTTATTTTTATACGTTGTTTTTTGTCAAGAAGTAATCCTTTATCAACAGGAAACAACTTTTTCGTTTTTTGAAAAATAAAACATCCGACAAAATAGCCAAAGAATAACCCGAATAAAACAGAAATAAAGCCAAAGGGCAGGGCAAGGCCGCATAAAATTGCCATCAATAAAGCGCCGATCAGACCGGAAAATAAAGCATATTTTGAAAAATCAATCGCTTTAACAGGGCAAAGATTTAAGCATCGAAAGCAATTTGTGCAACCTGTTTTCCACACAGGAGTTTCATTCTTCATTTGTATCGCCTGTACCGGACAATTTTGCGCACAAAATCCGCAATGTATGCAATTTGAATTTGCCGTCATCATCAATCCTAAAGAATGGCGAATAACTACGTAATACAGAAAATAGAAAAATCCGCCAAAAATAACGGCAACAGGATTCGTTTTCTTAAGCGGTGGAAGATCAGAAAGCGCCAGTACGTTTTCAGTGATTTTTCCTTTTGCTTTTAAAAGAACGTTTCTTCTTTCTTCGGGCGTCATTTGCGACATTTTCAGAAACAAAAAAGTATCAGGCATTTGAATGCTTTCTTGTGCAATCAATTCATATCCTCTTTCCGAAAGTAAGGATTTTGCAATCCAACCGCTTATTCCGCTTTTTGCACCGCAAACAGCCCAAAACAGTGCTTTACGATTAGCAACCAGCGGTAAACGTTTATAATAAGAAACAACATTGGATGGCAATCCCCCAAAGTAAACAGGGCAAATGAATAAGTCCACGTCAGAAAAAGGAATTTGTGTTGGAAAGGCCAATTCTGCGTTTTGCATTAAAACTATTTCATG
>JBJFAP010000134.1:0-2011 GCA_051887975.1 Alphaproteobacteria bacterium
GAAGTTATGAAAACAACGCCAAAATTGGCGGTGATTTTAATTGGGGAACATCCTGCTTCTGTTATTTACGTTCAAAACAAGAAAAAAGCTGCCGCAGCTGTCGGCATTGATGTTGATGTCTATCAATTGCCTTATACGGAAAAAGAGGAAAATGTTTTAAAATTGATAGAAGAATTGAATACTTCAAAAAATGTTAACGGCATTTTGTTGCAATTACCTGTTCCGGAGCATTTGAATACAACAAGACTGATCAATGCTATCGATTATCGCAAAGATGTTGACGGATTAAATCCAATCAATGTCGGGAAAATGGTTTGTCAGTTGCCGGCAATGATTCCTTGTACGCCGCTTGCGTGCTTGTATTTAATAAAGCAAGTTATGTCGGATTTAACAGGTTTGAATGCCATTGTAATCGGTCGTTCGAACTTGGTCGGTCGTCCTTTGGCACAATTATTGCTTCAAGAAGATTGTACAGTTATGCAAGCTCATTCAAAAACAAAGAATTTACCGGAATTATGTCGCGCTGCCGATATAGTTGTTTCAGCAGTCGGTAAGGTGGGCTTAATTAAGCGTGATATGATAAAGGACGGTGCAATTGTGATTGATGTTGGTATAAACAGGCTTGAAGACGGCAAAATAACCGGAGATGTACTGTTTTTGGAAATGATGGATAAAGCAGGGTATATTACCCCCGTTCCTGGCGGAGTAGGTCCAATGACAATCGCAATGCTTTTATGGAATGTTGTGCGTGCCGCACAAGGTCAGTTTTCTGATAGTAAGGAACTGGTTGTTTTGCCATAAAATTTTATTAAAAAAATACTTTACAACTCGTTTTTTCAGCTGTATAATAAAGGAATAAAGGGTATTCTTTTATACATTGTTATATTAAAACGGAGGTTGTTATGATTTCAAAAGGTTCTTTTATCGGTATTGGTTTAGGTGCTGTTATGCTTGCGATGGTGCCTGTTCAGTCAATGGCGATGGTTCACGTTATTTCTGATATTCCACAAAAATTGTCTGTTTTTGCTGATTACATTCAAATGGCAAAAGCTTTAAAAACAAGTATGGAAACATACAAACAAATGCAAGATACTTATGCGACAATCGGTGGTTTGAAAAAAATGGCGAATAAATTAAAGGATGAAATCAACGATACGTTAAAAAAGGAAGCTGCTAAATTCGGGGAAAGTTATATCAGTGATAATTTGAAAAAAATCGGTATGGAAGAAGCCCAAAAAGAAGCTTCAAAAGTACGAAAATTGGTAAAAGACAATCTGGTGTCAGCGACAAAGGATTTACCACTTCAAGATGCTGTTAAACGTGCTGTTTTACGCCAAGATGCAAAAGAAGATGCTGTTTCTGATGCAATGGCAACGGCAATGGCTTATCTGTCCGAGTCAACAAAAGCACCTGAAGAAAAATTAGCACCGGCAAAGAAAACGGTTGAACAAAAAGAAACGTTAAAAGATAAATTGGATGGCGCAAATGAAGTGTCTGTTGCAATTTTAAGAGAATTGATGGAAGGAAACCGTTTGACAGCAATTCAATTAAGATTGATGTCTGCAAGCGAATTGGCTAATATGCCTGTTTATAAGGATGAAGAATCATAAGAAAGGAGCATCAAATGAAAAGTAAATGCTTTAAAATCGTGGCTTTGTCCGTCGGATTGTCCGCGCTATCCGTACAGGCTTTTGCGGGCCCCGATAATGTCAACATTGTATTGCATACAATTCGATCCGTTTCTTCATCAGTTGAAGCGATTGATAACGAATTGACGAAATTGCAAGTCAATGAAGTTCGAAAATTGATTGGCGAAAAGTCAAAGTTGGTTGCCAAAGTGGTGGATTCGGGTGCTTCCGTTGCTTTTGATGAATATGCTCCGTTAGTAGATCAAAGTTTGCAACAAATGGTAAAAGGAGGATATGAATCGATACCGGATGTTCGTAAATATGTCTTGGATGAATTGGATGCGTTAAGTTCTTCTGATGTTATGAAACAGGCGGATACATTG
>JBJFAP010000135.1:0-2006 GCA_051887975.1 Alphaproteobacteria bacterium
ATTTTCGTTTTTCTGTTTCAAGCCTGTGTATTTCTTTGAGCAATGATTTTTTCTTGTCCGGCTTTATCCGTTGTGTCAACAACAACGTGAATCAACATTTCATCACCTGTTGTACCGACAGATTGCAAATTTGTTTCACCTAAATTCAAAGCGGATACTTTTTTACGCATTTCGGACATATCAATTTTCTGTTCGGATTTAATTTCAACCAAAATACCACCCGAAAAATCAATACCGTAATTTAAACCTTTCGTACAAAGACCAACAATTGAAAGAACAATCAATGCAGCAGAAAGTAAAAACGCTTTTTTGCTTTGTCCGATAAAATCAAATATTTTTGTCATTCTTCATTCCTTTCGTTATACTTTCAAGTTAATTTTCTTTGGTTTAAACACAGAATACCAAATCAAAATCAAAAATTTAGTAATCATAATTGCCGTAAACAAAGATGTAAACACACCCACACCCAAGGTAATACTGAACCCTTTAATCGGCCCCGCCCCCATAAAGAACAAAACAATCGCCGCGAATAAGGTTGTAATCTGACTGTCAACAATTGCCGCAAATGAACCGTTAAAACCGGCATCAATGACTTGCAACGGAACGGTATGTCCTGATTTGATTTCATCACGCATACGCGCATAAATCAACACGTTTGAATCAACAGCCATACCGATTGTCAAGGCAATACCGGCCAATCCCGGCAAGGTCAAGGTTGCGCCCAATGCACTTAATACAGCAAAAATCAAACATACGTTAATAACCAAAGCGACATTGGCAAACATACCGAACCAACCATAGAATAATAACATAAACAAGAAAACCAAACCCGCACCAATAACGCAAGCCCATGCGCCTTTTTGAATAGAATCGCTTCCTAATCCCGCACCGACAGTTCTTTTTTCAACAACCGTTAAAGGTGCCGGCAATGCACCGGAACGCAACATCAAAGCCAATTCAGAAGCGCTTTCCATCGTAAAGTTTCCGCTGATTGTTCCTTGTCCTTTCGTAATGGCATCACGAATAACCGGTGCGGAAATAATCTTTCCATCCAAAACAATGGCTAAACGTCTGCCGATATTTTCACGTGTTGCTCTTGCAAAACTTTTTGCACCATCCGGACGGAAAGAAAACCAAACAACGACAGCGCCTGTTTCATCATAATTTGGTTTGGCTGTATCCAATTGATTACCACCGACAACCGGCGCACGTTTTACCACTAAAGGCTCTACGTCATCGCCTGAAAGAAGCATTGAATCAACCGGTAATTTTCCTCGGCTTGCATCAGCTGCGGAAACACTTTCATCGACCAAATGGAATGTCATTTTTGCCGTCTTACCGAGCAAAGCTTCAACTTCGTTTGGATTTTGAACACCCGGTAATTGAACAGAAATTTGATCCATCCCTTGACGCTGAATGGAAGGTTCTTTCGTTCCCAAATCATCAATACGTAAGCGCACAATTTCAATTGCTTTTGTTGCCGCCTCTGCTTTAATTCTGTCCAAAGCATCATTCGTATAAGTAATAATCAATTCATTATCTGCGCTTTCCACGGACATTTTTTCGCTTTCCTGTTTAACAATCAAATCGCTTGCAACAGGCATCTTGGAAGCATCCAAAATCTTAATACGTAATTTACCGTCTTCAACTTTAGGCGATGAAAATTTAATGCTGTTTTCGCGTAATACAGAACGCGCAGAATCTCCCAGTGCCGCTAATCTGTCATTAATCAAAGCATCTGTTTGTATTTCCAAAAGCAAGTTTGAACCACCTTGCAAATCCAAGCCCAATGTCATCGGATGCCACCATTCCTGCATCTTTTTTGACACATGTGTTTTATAATATTCTGTACTCATAAAATTCGGTATGCTAAAAAAGATACCAAGAAGGGACACTATAATTACCGTCCAAGCACGCCATTTCGGATATCCAAACATTTTTTATTCCTTTACTTTAGTTTTTGATGGGGTTTCTGAAGACTTTTCAACCAATACTTGATTGATAAA
>JBJFAP010000136.1:0-9593 GCA_051887975.1 Alphaproteobacteria bacterium
ATGAAAAAATGCAAAAAATCAGAGGTAAAAAAATCGCGCTTATTTTTCAAGAACCGATGACGGCATTGAACCCTTTGCATAAAATCAAAAGGCAAATCGGGGAAGTGATGCAAATTCATTTCAAAAAAGCTAACCAAAAACGAATTTATGAATTGATGGATTTGGTGGGATTAACACAAGATAAAAAACGCATTTTGAACAGTTTTCCGCATCAATTATCGGGCGGACAAAGGCAACGCGTAATGATTGCAATGGCTTTGGCGGGTGAACCGGATTTGTTAATTGCCGATGAACCGACAACGGCCTTAGACGTGGTATTACAAAAACAAGTTTTGGATTTAATGAAAGAATTACAAGCAAAATTAGGATTGTCGATTTTATTTATTTCGCATGATAAAAAGACAGTTTCTTATATGGCAGATAAAGTTTATCAAATGGAAAGGGGACGTATTCAACCTTTTATCCAAACAAAGGATAATAAGCTTATTTGCAAAATACAAGAAAATGAAAACAATGTTGTTTTAAATGCAGAAGGTTTAAATGTGTTCTATAATAAATTCGAAGCATTGAAAAAGATTGATTTTAAGCTGTATCAGGGACAAACTTTGGGTGTGGTTGGCGAATCGGGAAGCGGAAAGACAACGCTTGCAAATGCTTTGTTAAGATTGATTGATGCAAAAGGTAAAATCGAATTATCCGGAAAAAATATAGCGCCTCTTTCAAACAAAGAATTTAATCGTTTGCGCAAAGATATCCAAATCGTCTTTCAAGATCCGTTTTCTTCATTAAATCCACGTATGACAATCGGACAAATTATAGCAGAAGGGTTATATGTTCATTATCCCAAAATTGATAAAGAGGCGGCTGTTAAAAAGGCTTTAAGGCAAGTCGGATTAAACGATGATTATATCAATCGTTATCCGCACGAATTATCCGGAGGACAAAGACAACGCATTGCAATCGCCAGAGCTTTGATTTTGAATCCGAAAATTTTAATTTTGGATGAACCGACAAGTGCATTAGACGCTAAAAACAGAAACTTGATTTTGGATTTGCTTATCCAAGTACAAAAAGAAACGAAAGTCGCTTATCTTTTAATTACACATGATATGAATGTTATTTCACAAATGACCGATTCTGTGGTGGTTTTAAAGCAAGGAAATGTTATTGAAACGGGAAAGAGTGCAGACATTTTACAAAATCCAAAACAAGAATATACAAAAGATTTAATCAACGCTTCATTTTTAACTTAATTTTTTTCTTGAAATCTGTTTTGTTTTGCGTATAATAGAAAATATGAAGAAGTTAAATAGCATAATTATTATCGGACGAATTAGTGGCTAACGGCCGCTATGTTCCTTCTAACTTTACAAAAAAATCCCAAATTTAATTATTAACTTACAAAAAAGAAAGAGAAAAATTATGTCTGAAAAAACAAAATATTATCCAGAATTAGATGCAAAAAATGATGTTGTTGCGCGTGAAAAGCAAATTATTGAATTTTGGCGCGAAGATGATACTTTTAAAAAGTCCGTCAGCCAGCGTGAGGGTGCTGATGAATTTGTTTTTTATGATGGTCCTCCGTTTGCAAACGGTATGCCGCATTACGGACATATTATGATTTCTTATGTCAAAGATATTGTCGCACGTTATCAAACAATGCGCGGTAAAAAGGTCGAACGCCGTTTAGGATGGGATTGCCACGGATTACCGGCTGAAATGTCTGCCGAAAAACAATTAGGTGTATCCGGACATAAAGCGATTGAAGAATACGGAGTTGATAAATTTAACGATTTTTGTCGTGCTGATGTTTTAAAATATACCAACATTTGGAAAGATACTTTTACGCGAATCGGACGTTGGGTTGATATGGATAATGATTACAAGACGATGGATTTGCCTTTTATGGAATCGGTTATCCATAATTTTAAAGCATTGTATGACAAAGGCTTGATTTATGAAGATTATCGAGTTTTACCATATTCTTGGGCTGCTCAAACACCGCTTTCGAATTTTGAAGTTAATCAAGGTTATAAAGATAAAACGGATACGGCGATTACTGTTTTATTTAAGTTAGAAGATGGCAGACATTTGCTTGTTTGGTCGACGACACCTTGGACAGTGCCATCCAACCAAATGATTGCGGTCGGTGCGGATATTGATTATTCCGTTATGCAGGAAGGATCTGAACAATATATTTTGGCAACCGCTTTGAAAGATAAGTATAAACAGCAATTAGCTCAAGCAACGCAAGTCGGAGTTATTAAAGGACGCGATTTGGTGGGACTGTCTTACGAGCCGATGTTTCCCTGTTTTAAACATTTAAAAGAAAAGGGCGCATTTAAAGTCTTGTCCGGTGAATTTGTTTCCACAGAAGATGGTACGGGTATTGTTCATATCGCGCCCGGTTTCGGTCAGGATGACTTTGACGTTTGTCGTGCTTATGATCCGAATTTTCCGATTGTTTGTCCGGTAGATGAGGCGGGATGTTTTACTGCCGAAGTGCCTGATTATCAGGGAAAGCAAGTTTTTGATGTCAATCCGCTTGTTTTGGATTGGTTGAAAGAAAACAGAAAATTGGTCAAAAAAGAACAATATACACACTCTTATCCGTTCTGTTGGCGAACAGATACGCCGCTTATTTATAAAGCGATGTCCAGTTGGTTTGTAAAAGTTTCGACTTTTAATGATGAAATGGTTAAATTAAACGAAAATATCACTTGGCTTCCGGAACACATCAAACACGGTCGTTTCGGTAAATGGTTAGAGGGCGCAAGGGATTGGTCCATTTCGCGTAATCGTTTCTGGGGAACGCCGATTCCTGTTTGGAAATCGGATAATCCCAACTATCCGCGCGTGGATGTGTTCGGATCTATTGCCGAAATTGAAGAAGAAACAGGATTTAAGATCGATAATTTGCACCGTCCGATGATTGATGATGTGGTCTATCCGAATCCGGATGATCCGACCGGACAAACAAAAATGCGCCGAGTTTCTGATGTGTTCGATTGTTGGTTCGAGTCAGGCTCGATGCCTTATGCACAAGTGCATTATCCGTTTGAAAATAAAGAGCGTTTTGAAAAACATTTCCCTGCCGACTTTATTGTCGAAGGTTTGGATCAAACGCGCGGTTGGTTTTATACTTTGCACGTTTTGGGCACAGCCTTGCATCACAAAAATGCATTTAAAACTTGCGTGTGTACGGGGCTTGTAATGGCTGAAGACGGGCAAAAGCTTTCCAAGCGCCTGAAGAACTATCCTGACCACAACATTATTTTGGACTCGATGGGCTCTGACGCGTTGCGTTGGTGGCTTGTGTCGTCTCCGATTGTGCGCGGTGGCACGGTTGCTGTCGACTTGAAAGGTGTTGAAATTTCAAAAGCGGCGCGTAAAGCTTTAATTCCTATGTGGAATGCCTTTTATTTCTTCTGCTTATACGCAAATGCTGAAGGAATCAAAGCCGAATTGACAAACGATTCTGATGATGTTTTGGATAAGTATATCTTGTCAAAATTAAAAGAATTGGGATTGAAAATAACAACATTGATGGATACTTATGAATTGGCGGCGGCGTGTGCAGAATGTTCCGATTTCTTGGAAATTTTGAATAACTGGTATATTCGTCGTTCACGTGCGCGTTTCTGGGAAGGAAAAGATTTATCAGCGTTCAATACACTTTATACGGTTTTGGTACGCTGTTCGCAAATTATGGCGCCTTTGATGCCGTTTATGACTGAATATGTGTATAAATCTTTGACAGGTGAAGAATCGGTTCATTTAACTGATTGGGTGTCCGATTGGCAAATTGCCGATAATCGTGATTTGGTTGCGAAAATGGATAAAGTGCGTGCAATTTGTTCGACCGCAAAAGCCATTCGTGAAGAAGCCAAGTTGCGCAACCGCTTACCTTTGATGAGTATGACGGTAGCAGGGGAAGATGTCGCGTCTTTAACTGATTTTGCGGACATTATCAAAGATGAAATCAACGTTAAAGAAGTCGGTTTTGCGGATGATGTATCCACAGTAGCAACAAAGTTCTTGTATTTAAAGACTCCTCTTATTGGAAAACGTTTGGGATCTTATATGAAAGACATTATGGCCGCATCCAAAACAAATGAATGGACGTTGCGTGAAGATGGTACTTTATATATTGCCGGACAAGTCTTAAATAAGGATGAATTTGAATTGCGTCTTGTTTTAAAAGATGGCTTAACTGGTCAAGCTTTGCCGGATAATACGGCTGTTGTTCAGTTGGATACGAAAATTTATCCGGAACTTGAAAAAGAAGGTATTGCGCGTGATTTTGTTCGTATGGTTCAAAATTTACGCAAAGAATCCGGTTTCGATGTGTCAGACAGAATTACAATAGAGTATGCCCCAACAACAGAATTGATTTCTGACGCGTTGGAATTACATAAAAATTATATTATGGAACAGGTTTTGGCGCTTGATATGACACAACGTGATGTGTTGCAAGAAACAATGTCTTCCGATGATATCGGAGATGGACAAATTTCATTGAACTTGAAAAAAGTTTAAAAAGTACTTGCAAAGAAAAAAAGAATCTGTTAAATATATAATTCTCGAATCGAATTTATGTATCGGGTGGGATGAAAATCCCACCTATTTTGATAGAAAGAAGGAAAATGAATACAGAAGAAAGGATAAAGCAAATAATTGAATCATCCGTAAACGCGGAAGGATTTGATTTGGTGCGTGTTTTATTTTCTGGTGCAGAAAAAGATAATACGTTGCAAATTATGGTGGAACGTTTGGATGGAACGAATATGACATCGGATGATTGCGAAAAATTATCACGCAGTTTGTCTGCCTTGTTGGATGTTGAAGATGTTATTCAAAGCCGTTATTTATTGGAAATAACTTCTCCTGGTATAGACAGACCACTTGTTAAATTGGCTGATTATGATCGTTTTAAGGGGCGCGAAGCAAAAATTGAAACATTGTTGCCGATTGACGGACGTAAACGTTTCAAAGGGGAATTGTTGGGTACTGATGGCAAAAAAATTATTTTGAATTTTGAAGGAAAAGAAATAAAGATTGATTTTGAAGCAATTACAAAAGCAAAATTGGTTTTAACTGATGAATTATTAAAACAAATGTTGAAAGGTGAAAAATAAAATGGAAATGGAAAATTTGGCTCGTCCTGAGTTATTGCAATTGGCAGATGCTTTGGCAAGAGAAAAAGGAATTGATCGTGATGATGTTTTGGATGCAATGGAAGTTGCTATTTCAAAAGCAGGACGTTCAAAATTCGGACCGGAATATGATGTGCGTGCTCATATCGACAGAAAAACAGGTGCAATCCAAATGGCTCGTTATGTCGAAGTTGTGGAAGAAGTCGAAAATGAATTTACTCAAATGACTTTGGCGCAAGCAAAAAAGAAAAATCCGGATATTAAAGTCGGTGAATTTATTATTGATTTATTACCTCCTGTCGACTTTGGTCGTATTGCGGCGCAAACTGCAAAGCAAGTTATTACACAAAAAGTACGTGAAGCAGAACGTATGCACCAATTTAACGAATTTAAAGATAAAATCGGTGAAATTGTACATGGAACAGTCAAACGTGTTGAAATGGGAAATGTGATTGTTGATTTGGGACGTGCTGAAGCTGTTTTACGTCGCGATGAAATTATCCCGAATGAAATTTTCCGTGTCGGCGACAGAGTACGAGCTTATTTGATGGATGTCAGAAGCGAAATCAAAGGCCCTCAAATTTTCTTATCTCGATCTCATCCTCAATTTTTGGCAAAGTTGTTTGCGGGGGAAGTGCCGGAAGTTTACGATGGTATTATTGAAATTAAATCAGTCGCGCGTGATCCGGGATCAAGGGCGAAAGTTGCTGTTTGGTCAAAGGATAATACTGTTGATGCACGCGGTGCTTGTATTGGTATGCGCGGTGTTCGTGTTCAGGCAATTGTCAGCGAATTGCAGGGCGAAAAAATTGATGTTGTCCATTGGGCAGCGGATCCGGCAACATTTATTGTCAATGCATTTGCACCGTCTGAAATTTTAAAAATCGTTTTAGACGAAGATGCTAAAAATGCGGAAGTTGTTGTTTCAGATGAACAGCTTTCACAAGCAATCGGACGTAGAGGGCAAAACGTACGTTTGGCTTCTATTTTAACCGGTTGGCACATTGATGTGTTGAATGCTGAACAAGAAGCCGAAAATCGTCAGAAAGAAGAAAAAGGCCGTTTAGATTTATTTATGAAGGCTTTGGATGTTGATGATATGATTGCTCACTTGTTAATTCAAGAAGGTTTTACAAAAGTGGAAGAAATTGCTTTTGCAAACTTGGACGAGCTTTCTTCTATTGACGGATTTGATGAAGCATTGGCAACGGAATTACAAACACGTGCCGCTGCTTACTTGACGCAAAAGAATGAAGACTTACAAAATAAAATCAGTTCTTATGAAATTGCTGATGATTTGAAGAATTTTGAAGGTTTGTCTTTGTCCGTTTTGGAAGCTTTGGGTTCAAAAGGCATTAAGACACTGGATGATTTCGCAGATTTATCGGCTGATGAATTGTTGGAAATTGTGGGTGCAGATGCTTTGGATCAAGAACAAGCAAATGCTTTGATTATGACAGCGCGGGAGCATTGGTTTGACAAAGAAGAATCCTAAAGAAAGGTTTCAAAAACTAAAAGCAAAAGACGGTGAACGGCGATGTCTGTTTACCGGTCTTCCTGCTTTGCGTGAAAATTTGATACGTTTTATGCGTGCTGAAGACGGTGTTGTTTATCCTGATTTATATGAAAAATTGGGTGGACGTGGCGTTTGGCTTACGAATAAAAAAAGTATTTTGCAAGAAGTTTTAAAAAAACAATTGTTTAATTCGAAAGGCTTTGGAAAAGGAACAAAAATAAATCCTGAACTGCCACAAGTTATTGAAAATGAAATGAAGTTGCATATTTTAAATTCAATCAGTTTGGCAAATAAAGCAGGGTTAATTGTCTTTGGTTTTGACAAAATTAAAGATGCTGCAGAGAAAGAAAAAATTACGCTGTTGTTCGAAGCATCAGACGGTTCGGAAAAAGAAGAAGACAGATTGCAATTTTTCTTGCCGAATGTTTTTGTATCAAAGCTTTTTACAAAAGAAGAATTGGGTTCAAAAATCGGCAGAGATTTTTGTGTACACATTGCTGTTTTAAGTGGTAAAATGGCAGAAAATTTAAAAAAAGAAGTTTTGCGCCTCGAGGCGTTTTTAAGTGAAGGATAATAAATATGACAGAAGAAACAAAAAAACCTTTAACTCTTAATCGTGGAACATTGGAATTAAAACGTCCGTTGGGTTTATCTCAAGTGCGTCAGAGCTTGGGGACTTCCTCTAAAGTCGTTCAAGTGGAAGTGCGTAAAAAAAGAACCGCTTCACCGGCAACTCCCGCAAATGTAATGACTGATGCCGCACAGGCTCAAAAACTGAAGCTTTTGATGGAAGCTAAAAAGCAGGAAGAAGAAAAGGCCAAATTGCGTGCTAAAGAAGACGCAAAGCGCGAACAAGAAAGAATTGCCGAAGAAGAAAAAAAGAAAGAACTTGCGCAAAAACAGGAAACAGAACAACAACAAGAAAATATTAATTCTGTACAGCAAGAAACGCCTCAAGAACCGTCAAATAATAAAGAAAGCAAAAAGAAGTATGAAGAAGATGACAGTGATGATGAAGATATGCCTAAAAATCACAAAAAAATTGCCGGTGATAATAAAAATATGATGCCACCCAAACGGGCAAAAGGTGAACCGGAACGCCGTCAGACAGGACGTGTAAATATTTCTGCTTATTCGGGTGATGATGATGACGATGACGGTTGGGGACAGCGCAGACGCAGATCTTTGGCATCTATTCACAGAGCAAGAGAAAAAGAAAAGTTAAAACACCAAGAAGCATTGCGTTCTGCCGAAAAAATTGCAAGAGATGTAACTATTCCGGAAACAATTACTGTTCAAGAATTGGCTAACCGCATGGCCGAACGCGCGGCTGTTGTTGTAAAAACATTGATGAATATGGGTGTAATGGCGACAATTACGCAAACGATTGATGCTGATACAGCCGAATTAGTTGCAGAAGAATTAGGACATAAGGTTATACGTGTTGCCGAATCTGATGTAGAAAATATTTTACAGCAGGAAGAAGATAAACCTGAACAATTGTTGCGTCGTGCGCCCGTTGTTACTGTGATGGGGCATGTTGACCATGGTAAAACATCTTTATTGGATGCTCTGCGTTCCACAAATGTTGCAGGTGGTGAAGCGGGCGGTATTACACAACATATCGGTGCTTATCAAGTAACATTAGCAGACGGGCAAAAGGTAACATTTATTGATACACCGGGACATGCAGCGTTTACGGCTATGCGTGCAAGAGGGGCTCAAATTACGGATATTGTGATTTTAGTGGTTGCGGCCGATGATGGTATTATGCCACAAACAATAGAAGCCATTGCTCATGCAAAAGCGGCCGGAGTTCCTATTGTCGTTGCTATCAATAAAATTGATGTACCAGGGGCAAATCCGGATAAAGTGCGTATGGAATTATTAAATCACGAAGTTGTTGTGGAAAGTTTGGGTGGTGAAACTTTGTGCGTTGAAGTATCTGCCAAAAAGAAAATCAATTTGGATAAGTTGGTGGAAGCTGTTTTATTACAAGCCGAAGTTTTGGATTTAAAAGCAAATCCGAACAGAGCCGCAAACGGTGTCGTTGTTGAATCACAAATGGAAAAAGGAATTGGACCTGTTGCAACTGTATTGATTTCAAAAGGTACTTTGAAAACAGGTGATATTTTCGTTGTCGGTCAAGAATGGGGACGCGTCCGTACTTTGATGGATGATAAAGGCCGTAAGTTGAAAGAAGCATTGCCGGCAGAACCTGTTAAAGTTGTCGGATTACAGGGAGTTCCTTGCGCTGGTGATGAATTAACAGTTGTTGAAAATGAAGCAAAAGCGCGTGAAGTATCATCATACCGTCAACGTAAAGCGCATGAATCAATGTCGGTTAAACGTGCCGGAACAACGATGGAACAAATGTTTGCTCAAATCAAAGCCGGTGAGGTTAAGGAATTTCCTGTCATTGTTAAAGCGGATGTTCAAGGTTCGGTGGAAGCTTTGCAGGGAACACTTGCAAAAATTGCAAATGAAGAAGTTAAAATTCATGTTGTACATGCCGGTGTCGGTTCTATCAATGAATCGGATATTACGTTGGCGCGTGCTTCAAACGCAACAATTATCGGATTTAATGTGCGTGCAAATCCTCAAGCCAGAGAAAATGCTAAACGCGATGGCGTAGACATCAGGTACTATTCTATTATCTATGATGTTGCTGCTGATATGAAGAAAGCAGTAGAAGGATTGTTAACTCCTGAAACAAAAGAAAAGATTTTGGGCTATGCCGAAGTGCGTCAAGTTATTCATATTTCGAAGGTTGGTAATATCGCGGGATGTATGGTAACGGAAGGCATCGTCAAACGTGGGGCAAAGGTGCGTTTATTACGCGACCACGTTGTAATTCACGAGGGCGAGCTGTCGCAACTCAAACGCTTTAAAGATGACGTTAAAGAAGTCAAGTCCGGTTT
>JBJFAP010000137.1:0-9585 GCA_051887975.1 Alphaproteobacteria bacterium
CAAAGAAAAAAATATTGCTTTTTTGTATTTTTTTTGCTAGCTTTTTTTTATCAGTTTGCTATACTAGCAACCGAAAGTGCAAAAGTGTAAGATTTTGCCTGTGGTAACAAAGAAAAAAGGATAAAAAAATGATTAAAATAACTTTAGAACGCGATTTGTTGGTTAAGTCTTTATCCCACATTCAAAGCGTTGTCGAACGTCGCCAGACGATTCCTATTTTGGCAAACGTTTTGTTGGAAGCAACCGAAGAAAACGGAGGTACTTTATTATTACGGGCAACAGATAATGAAATTGAAATTTCTGACAAAATTCCGGCCTCTGTTGAACAAGCGGGATCATTGACAGTTTCTGCGCATAAATTATATGATGTTGTTAAAAAATTACCTGATGGGGCTCAAGTTTCCTGTGCTTTTCAGGAAGCAACTTCTCAATTATCTGTGAACAGCGGACGTTCTCGTTTTGCTTTGGCAACAATTCCGGCAGAAGGATTCCCTTCTATGCAGGTGGAAGATGCTGCTTGTACATTTACGATTCCGTCAACTCAATTGGCAGGCTTGATTGATAAAACGCAATTTGCTATGTCAACAGAAGAAACGCATTATAACTTAAACGGTATTTATATGCACGAAGCCGAAAAGGATGGTAAAACCCTTTTAAAAGTGGCGGCAACAGACGGTCATCGTTTGGCAACGGCAAGCATTGATTTGCCGGAAGGGGCAAAAGGGCTTCCTTCAGTTATTATTCCACGCAAAACAATCGGTGAACTGACGAAACTTTTATCCGAAACAGAGCAGGATTTACAAGTTGTTGTTTCACAAAATCAGATTCGTTTTTCGTTCGGTGATGTGATTTTGGCTTCCCGCCTTATCGATGGGGCTTTTCCTGATTATGAAAAAGTCATTCCGACAGGAAACGATAAATTTTTGGAAGTTGACAGTGCTGCTTTAACAACATTGGTTGATCGTGTTGCTGTTATTTTCGAAAAATCACGCGGTATTAAGTTGATTTTGAAAAAAGGCGTTTTAGTTGTATCTGCGGCCAATTCCGAAGAGGGTATGGCTGAAGATGAAATGGAAGCCGGATATGACGGTGAACAATTGGAAATCGGCTTTAATTATCGCTATTTGTTGGATATTTTGGCTCAAATCAAAGGCGGTACGGTACGTTTTGCTTTACAGGACGGAATGTCTCCGGTTATTTTACAAGACGCAAACAATGCGGCAGCTTTATATGTTTTGATGCCGATGCGCGTTTAAAAGGTGGGTAATGCGATCCGGACTTTTAGAATTAAGACTTTCGAATTTTCGTTCCTATAAAACGCTTTGTCTGAAAACAGATGAAGCGTTATCGCCTGTTGTATTAACAGGTGCGAACGGGGTCGGAAAGACAAACATTCTGGAAGCAATTTCTTTTTTAACGCCCGGCAGAGGTTTACGTCAAGCAAGGCTTTCTGATATTCCGACACGTAATGCAGATGATGCGATTTTTTCAGATGGTGAAGCGCAAATGCTTAATTGGGCCGTCAGTGCAAAAGTTAAGACACCTGATGGAATTGTTCAAGTCGGAACGGGTAAGGATTCATTTTCTGAAAAAAGACAAATTCGAATTGACGGAGAAAACGTAAAAACTCAAAGTGAATTGGGTAATGTTTTAAGTGCAATTTGGGTAACGCCGGCACAGGACAGGTTATTTTGCGGTGATCCGGCGGCAAGACGGCGTTTTTTGGACAGGCTTGTACAAGCTTTTGATGCGGGACACGCCAATATTTCTGTTGATTACGCATACGCTTTGAAACAGTGGAATAATTTGTTGCACGAAGGGCGTAAAGACGAAGCTTGGCTTTCGGCTTTGGAAGATCAAATTGCTTCAAATGGTGTAGCCATTGCAGCGGCAAGACGTGATATTGTTGCCAGATTGAGTCAATTTTTAAGCGTTTGCGATGTGGACGGTTTTCCGACAGCGGAAATTCATCTTTCCGGTATTGTCGAAGAATGGCTTGACGGATTGCCGGCGGTTGATGTGGAAGATAAATTTAAAGAAAAATTGCGTTCTTCAAGACATTTGGTTGCCGATGGTGGTTCTGTTGTGGGTGTTCATACTTCTGATTTTTCGGTTTTACATAAGCAAAAAAATATGGATGGTTCTTTGTGTTCATCCGGCGAGCAAAAGGCGTTGCTTTATTCGATTGTTTTAGCACAAACAAAAGCGCAAATGCAAGAAAAAGGACGTTGTCCGATTTTGCTTCTTGATGAATTGGCTGCTCATTTTGATTCCAAAAGGCGTGATGCTTTATTGGAACGTTTGTATGCTTTACCTGCCCAAGTTTGGATGACAGGAACGGATGCACAGCCTTTTTCAGCCCTTTATGGAAAGGCAGAATTTTTTAATATTGAAAATGCAACTTTGCAGTTGCTAAAGGTGGCTTAAGATGGAAGAATTTATATTAAAAGATGGCAGAAAACTTTTAATTCGTCAATTAAAGGCGACAGATGTCGATGCGGCGGAACGGTATTTGGCAAAAATGTCAACAGAAAATGTTTTTACCAATCAATATCCCGGTCGTCCTTTTGATCGGGAAGGAAGTATAAGGCTTTATGAATACGAATATAATTTGTTTTTAGGGGCTTTTGAAGAAAATGGGGATCTTGTGGCAATATGTACAATTCTTATTGATAAACCGGATCATCCGTGGGTGTGTAAAAATTCGACATTTGGCATTTCAATGTTGAAGGCATGCTATGGACAAGGGCTTGGTACTCATTTGATGCAATTGATGGAAGATTGGGCAAAGGAACATCATTTACATACGATTAAAGGTGAAGTACGCGCAACAAATCGCAGAGCAATCAATTTATATTTAAAACAAGGTTTTGAAATTTGCGGGCATTTAAAGGAAACGGCTTTGATTGATAATGTCTGGCACGATGAATATATAATACAAAAAATAATAAAGGAGTAAATCTATGGAAGATAACTTGAATGAAAATTTAGGCGAAGGTAAACAAGGCAATACCGACGATAAGGCCTATGACGCCGAATCAATTAAGGTTTTAAAAGGTTTGGATGCTGTTCGTAAACGTCCCGGTATGTATATCGGTGATACGGATGATGGAACAGGATTGCATCATATGGTTTACGAAGTGTTGGATAATGCGATTGATGAAGCGTTGGCCGGTTATTGCGACAAGACAGAAGTTATCTTAAATCCGGATAATTCCGTAACGGTTATTGATAACGGACGTGGTATTCCGACAGATATTCACAAGACGGAGGGAGTTTCCGCAGCTGAAGTTATTATGACTGAATTGCATGCCGGTGGTAAATTTGACCAAAACAGTTATAAAGTTTCCGGTGGCTTGCATGGCGTGGGTGTGTCTGTGGTGAACGCTTTGTCTGATGTGTTGGATTTGCGGATTTGGCGTGATGGCAAAGAACATTATATGCAATTTCGAAACGGTGTTCCGGTTGAACCATTAAAAGTTGTGGGTGATGCAAATGGTAAGCGCGGTACGTCAGTTACTTTTTTGGCATCAAAAGAAACATTTAAAAATGTTGTTTACGACTTTGACACTTTAGAACACAGAATGCGTGAGTTGGCTTTTTTAAACTCCGGTGTGCGTTTGGTGTTAAAAGATAATCGTGGTGCAGAATCAAAAGAAGTCGATTTGTGTTATGAGGGGGGTATTCGTGAATTTGTGAAATTCTTGGATACGTCAAAGAATTCTTTACAAAGTGAAGTCTTCTATGGTACAGGTGAAAAAGATGGAATAACAGTTGACATTTCTATGGAATGGACAGACAGTTATCACGAAAATTGCTTGTGTTTTACAAATAATATTCCACAACGTGATGGTGGTACGCATTTGGCTGGGTTAAGAGCTGCTTTAACAAGAACAATCAATAATTATGCTGCTGAAACGGGTTTAACAAAAAAAGAAAAAGTCGAATTGAATGGTGAAGATATGCGCGAAGGACTGACATGCGTTTTATCTGTTAAAGTACCCGATCCGAAATTTTCATCTCAAACAAAAGATAAGTTGGTATCTTCTGAAGTACGTCCTGTTGTGGAACAAATTGTGTCTGATAAGTTGACTCAATGGTTGGAAGAACATCCCGCTGATGCAAAGCAAATTATCGGAAAAGTGGTGGAAGCTGCTGCGGCTCGTGAAGCGGCCAGAAAAGCAAGAGAGTTGACGCGTCGTAAGGGAGTTTTGGATATGGCATCTTTACCCGGTAAATTGGCAGATTGTCAAAGTAAAGATCCTGCCGAATCGGAAATCTTTATCGTTGAGGGAGATTCCGCCGGCGGTTCAGCAAAACAAGGAAGAAACAGAGTTACACAAGCCATTTTACCTTTGCGTGGTAAAATTTTAAATGTTGAACGCGCGCGTTTTGACAGAATGTTGTCTTCTGCCGAAGTCGGTACGATGGTAACGGCTTTCGGAACAGGTATCGGACGCGATGATTTTAATGCGGATAAATGCCGTTATCACAAAATTATTATCATGACCGATGCTGATGTCGATGGCGCGCATATTCGTACTTTGTTGTTGACTTTCTTCTTCCGTCAAATGCCCGAATTGATTGAACGCGGTTATATTTATATTGCTCAACCGCCTTTATATCGTGCAAAGCGTGGAAATTCCGAAATTTACTTAAAAGATGATAAGGAAATGGAAGAATATCTGATTAATGTGGGAACGACAGACGCTTTATTAACGTTGGCAGATGGCTCTCAAATAGCGGGACAAGATTTGTCTGCTATGGCAGAGCAGGCAAGAATTGCGCGTCAATTGATTAACAAAATGGCGACTCGAGTGCCGGCAAAATTATTGGAACAAATGGCAATCGAAGGATTGTTTGATGAAACAGCTGAAGTTAAGGAAGATTTTGAAAAAAGATTGGATATGACAGAGCCGGAATATGAACGTGGTTGGCATGTCGAAAAGACAAATGATAAGTTGGTGTTTTCTCGTACATTGCGCGGTGTTAAAGAAACATTTGAAGTCGATGCTGCTTTAATCGGTTGCGCAGAAGCAAGAATGTTGAACGATATGCGTAAAGAATTGTTGGATACATATGAAAAACCGGCTGTCTTTAAAACAAAAGATACTGAATATAAGATTACAGGGCCTGTTTCTTTGATTGAAACAATTTATAAAATCGGCAAAAAGGGCATAGCTATCAACCGTTATAAAGGATTGGGCGAAATGAATCCGGAACAGTTGTGGGAAACAACGCTTGATCCGAATTCCAGACGTTTGTTGCAAGTAAAGGTAACGCGTCAAGATGAAGCGGAAAATGCGTTTGCAACTTTGATGGGCGATGTTGTCGAACCTCGACGTGAGTTTATTCAACAAAATGCTTTAAATGTAGTCAATTTGGACGTTTAAACAAAAAGCCCTCTCTTTTTTAGGGGGAGGGCTTAAAAAAAATATTGACAAAAAATATTTTTCTGTTAAAATAGAAAGATATAAAGGTTCAATGTTAAGAGGATATAAAAATGGAAAAATTATTTAAAGACTTTTTAAAAAAGAGGAAAGACAACGAAGATTTTGATAAAGCAACCGGTGGAACAGGTGCTGACCGTTTGCATAAGGCGGAAAAAGAATTTTTTCTTGAGCAAGTAAAAAAACTTGATCCGACAAAATATAATTTGTCTTCTTTTTTAACAGATTTGGACGACAGAAAAGATGAAGAAATTTTTCCGACTGAACGTAAAGATTTTAGAAGGGCTTTGATTGAAAAGGAAAAAGAAAAAATTAAATTGATTTCACAAACAAAGGATTTACAGAAAGAAAGTGCTGTTTTAAAGAAAATGTCTGATTTTTCGCGATTAACTTCATCAGAGTTTGTCGAATTTCAAAATGCTATTACAGAACAAGGCGTAAATATCACAAAAGGTGTTGTGAAAGCACCGGCTGAAACGGTGAAAACGAAATTGGATAAGTTTGTTGAAAAGCCAAAAGCCAAAAGAAAAGGTTGCGGATGCTTTTCATTCTTTGCTATTCCTGCGATTGTTTTGTCGTGTTTATGGATTGCAAACGGCGTTCTTCAAAAAGTTTTTCCCGATAAGAAAGCTCAAAAAGGACCAGCTCCAATTGTTAAGATGGCAAAACCACGACCGGAACAAAAAGTGTCTGTTGATACTTTAATTGGCTTTGATGAAATGAAAACATCTGTTTCTTCCGAATTGAATAAAATGAAGCCGGCAGAACGTGAAAATATGGAAAAAGCTTTACGCTATATTATGTTAGCGCAAGCACACGAAACTGCAACAGGAAAAAATAAGTTCACAGTTGCGGAAGAGATTTTAAAAATGAGTGAAGGACAAGAGGGTGCAATGTGGTACAGCGCTGCTGTTCGTTTTAACAATGAATTTGAAAGACAAGGATTTTCAAGAATTGTCGCAAATGAGCAGGAAGCAAAGTCCGGTGAAAAAGTAATAACTTACTTGGAAACATTGGACGCTGCAAAAGCTTTTTACGCACAAGCACAAGCAAAAAAATTACAACATAATAACCAAAGATAAGAAAGGCAGGTCAATATGACAAAAAAATTTGAAAAAACAGAAGAATTTTTTAAAAAAGGAAAAGTCAAGCGTATCGGTGGTATGGGACATTTTGAAAAAGTGGTCAAAACATCGGTGAATCGTGCTCGAGATGCTGCCCCACAAGTAAGAAAATTACCTGCGCGCGGTTATGACAGATAAATGATAAAAGGCAACCTTTTCGGGGTTGCCTTTTTTTATTTTAGAACATCAATGTTGCACGTAAGCTGAACACAGTTGCGGTTTTTGAATTGTCTTTGTCTTGTCCGGGATTGATATAAAATTGAACATCAGGCGTTAAAGTCATAAAGTTGGATATTCCCCAAGCCCAATATCCTTCCAAGACGGTTTCTACACTTCTGGAATTAGCTCCGTTTACATCTTTATTCAATTTGTTAATCGCTGTCGCAAAACCGATTTGATCCAATTCGTTTCTGTTTAACGGGTTATTGATAACGCCACCTAATACATACGATTGAGAAATCGGTTCAACATTTCCGCTAACTCCGTTTATGCGTCCAAAAATTGTCAATTTATCATTTAAAGCTTGCGATAAGTTAATCGACCAACCGTTTGTTGTTTCTGGTTCTTCGTTTGTCCAAGGTTGGTTGTATAATAAAATGGAATATTGTCCTTGTCCCATATCTTTAATATTCGGTGTATAAGATGCGGATACAAAGCTTGTGTACTGTTTGCGATGAAAAGTTGAAGTTTGTATTTTGTTGCCGTCCAAGTTGTTTGCGTCCTGCATACCGACAGAAAAACTCCAATTTTCATTTGGTGTTAAAGTAATGTATCCACCTAAACTGGCGGTTGGATAGCTGGACGATCCGTTTTGACTTAAAGCATAATTTAAGAAGTTAATTTGTTGATTGGCATCATAAGCCGAACCGTCAAAATTATACATAGGAAATTGTCCGACAGAAACAGATAAAATATTTAATTTGCCGGGCAGGGTGTGTGTATAAGTTAATTGGTCAAAATTGTACACATTACTTGTATAATCATTGATGCCGGATACAACCCCTATGCGATTTGAAATATTTTGTGCGCTGTCGCCCCAATAATGAACATATGTATAAGCCGCTTGCATAGATCCAGATCCAATTATGGAATCATACATATCCCAGTTTGCAGAACCATAGTATTGAGTTTGCCAAGTATTTTTACTGCCGTTTGGTGCTCCGCGTTGATACAAAACGGACATATCAAGTGTGTAAGTTAAGCCGATGTCATCTTTAAGTGCTTTTTTGAAATCGGCATAATCTTCTGCTAAAGATTGTTTTTTTGCTAGGATATGCCTTTTTTCATCATATTTTCTGCGGTGATATCCGTTTTTTGATCCGTTTTCAAAAACGATGATTTCAAACGATTCAATTTCTTCTGTCGAAATAGCTTGCTGTGCGCCGACACTGCAAGTGGCAAAGGCAAAACATAATGCCATAAAAGAGGTATGTAATGTGTTTTTTTTCATAGTTGTCTCCTGAATACTATCTTTTTAGTGCTTGTTATCCAAAAAGAAAGTGCAGTTTGTAAAAATAATACAATAAGATACATTGATGCTGATAATCGTATGCCGTCAAAAAATCAGTTGCAATTTGAAAGAAAATAATTTATCATTTTTTTTAATGTTGAATTTGAAGGAGAAATAAAAATGATTAGAGAAAAAATTAAAGCGGAATTGGTTGCCGCAATGAAAGAACATAACGAAGCCAAAACAGCTACTTTGCGTTTGATAGGCGCGACTTTGAAGGATAAAGATATTGCCGCGCGTCCAAGTGGTAAAACGGATGGTATTTCAGATGATGAAATTTTATCGATGTTCCAATCTATGATTAAACAACGTCGCGAAAGTATCGAACTTTACACAAAAGGCGGGCGTAATGATTTGGTTGAAAAAGAACAAGCGGAAATTGATATTATTACTTCTTTTATGCCGGCTCAAATGGATGATGCCGCAGTTGAAAATGCAATCAAGCAGGCAATATCAGATACTGGCGCGGCATCTATTAAAGATATGGGTAAAGTTATGGGCGCATTAAAAGGAAAATATGCCGGACAGATGGATTTTGGAAAAGCGTCTGCTAAAATAAAGGAATTGTTGGGATAATCGATGTTTTTTCCGCCCAGATTTTTAGAGGACGTAAAAACAAAAGTTTCTCTTTCCTCTGTGATTGGCAAAAAAGTAAAATTGATTCGAAAAAATGGGAATCAGTACTTGGGGTTGTGTCCGTTTCACAAGGAAAAAACGCCATCGTTTACCGTCAATGATGATAAAGGATTTTACCATTGTTTCGGTTGTGGGGCGCATGGCGATGCTTTAAGTTATCTGACACAAATGGAAAAATTATCCTTTCCGGAAGCCGTTCAAATCTTAGCTGAAATGGCGGGAATGCCTTTGCCAAAACAGGAAAAGCAGGATTTTCAAAAAGCTCAACAACAACATTCGTTATATGAAATAATGGAAAAAACGTGTGTTTTTTTTGAAAAAATGCTGTATTCTCCGGCAGGGGAACAAGCTTTAAAGTATCTTCATGGCAGAGGCTTGACAGATGAAGATATAAAGCATTTCAGGCTTGGTTATGCACCAATGGGTGGTATGTTGCGTTCTTATTTGCTTAAAAGCGGTTTTAAAGAAAGCGATTTAATTGAAGTCGGATTGGTTGGAAAATCGCATCAACCGGACAGACCTAATTTTGATTATTTCAGAAATCGAGTAATCTTTTCAATTACGGATAAACGCGGGCATATAATCGCTTTTGGTGGGCGTGTTATGGAAAAAGCAGAACCAAAATATTTAAATTCTCCGGAAACGGTTTTGTTCCATAAAAGTGAAAACTTATATGCTTTGTCTTTGGCAACCGATACAATGCGAAAAAGCGCTTCCGCTTTGTTGGTGGAAGGTTATATGGATGTGATTGCTTTGCACAAAATCGGATTTACACAAGCTGTTGCTCCTTTGGGAACGGCTTTGACAGAACAGCAAATTGAACTGTTGTGGAAATATGCACCGGAACCTGTGATTTGTTTTGATG
>JBJFAP010000138.1:0-1902 GCA_051887975.1 Alphaproteobacteria bacterium
CATTTTATCCTTTCTTATTCAGTATTTTTCCACATAAACGCCTCTACAAACAACGTCCCTTTTTGTATAGTCATTTTTGCCTAGTTTCTGCGCTTTTTTGGCAAAAAATTCATTTTCTGGGTTATTTTTGTATTGTCAGAATATGCTGCGGATAAGGTGGAATATTCTTAAGTTTTTCAGCAAAAAACATCGGATAAGCTTCATATTCTGAAAGCCTATCAATCGGCAACCAACACATATGTTCTTTAAACCCGTGAGATACACTGTTGCTATTAAGTTCTTGCGAACCTTTCGATTTCATCAGAAAGAAAAACGTAATTTCGTGGCAAGAAAGTCCTTTTAACATACCGTCATCACGCTTAAAGAAATTTTCTTGAATAAATGCCAATCGATCAATTTCATAGTGGATACCTGTTTCTTCATAAACTTCACGCAAAACTGCATTTTCCATTGTTTCGCCCAAATGCACGCCACCACCGATTGAATAATAATAATGCTCTGAATCATTCGTTGCGAATAAAACGCAACCATCCTCTATAATAATTGCCGCTGCTCTTAAGCGAAAACGTCGATTATCTTTTGTTTGAAAGCAAACATCTTCGTTTAACATTTCAATTGAATTTGATAATTTCATATTCTCTATCCTTTCTTTTGCAACGCAGATTATAACATATGATTTTGATAACACAATATTATTTTAAATAATTTATAAAAAAACGACTCGAAGAAATATTTTGTTAACTTTTGTTTTATAAACTCAAAATCAGATGTTTTTAAATAAGGGAAATAAAAATGAAGTTAGATACTATTTATCAAGGCGATTGCATCGAACAAATGAATAAATTACCTGCAAAATCTGTGGATGTTATTTTTGCAGATCCGCCATACAATATGCAACTTGGCGGCGATTTAAGCCGTCCAGACGCAACGCATGTTGATGCCGTTGATGATGATTGGGATAAATTTGATAACTTCAAAGCTTATGATGATTTTACCCGCGAATGGATGAAGGCTGCTCGTCGTATTTTAAAGGACAACGGCACAATGTGGGTTATTGGTTCTTATCACAATATCTTTCGAGTCGGTGCCGAAATTCAAAATCAAGGTTTTTGGATTTTAAATGATGTTATTTGGGAAAAAACAAACCCGATGCCTAACTTCAAAGGAACGCGCTTTACAAATGCTCACGAAACACTTATTTGGTGCGCAAAATCGCAAAAATCGAAATATACTTTCAATTATGACAGTATGAAAGCATTCAATGAAGACGTACAAATGCGATCTGATTGGCACTTACCGATTTGCACAGGCCACGAACGCTTAAAAGATGAAAATGGCAAAAAAGTCCACACGACACAAAAACCCGAAAGCTTGCTTTACCGTGTGTTGATTTCATCCACAAATCCGAATGATGTTGTTTTAGATCCTTTTTTTGGAACAGGAACAACAGGTGCTGTTGCCAAAAAATTAGGGCGACACTTTATCGGTATCGAACGCGATGAAAAATACATCAAAGAAGCACGTAAAAGAATTGATGCCATTAAGCCTTTAGAAAATGCAACTTTACTTGAACCGACACAAAAGAAAAACGCCAACGAACCCAGAATTCCTTTTGGTTCTGTTGTCGAACATGGCTTGATAAATCCGGGAACGGAACTTTATGACGCGCATCGCAGATTTAAAGCAACTGTCAAAGCTGATGGTTCTTTAATCACCGAAAATGTAAAGGGATCAATCCATCAAGTAGGCGCAAAAATTCAAGGGCTTCCGTCATGCAACGGTTGGACTTTCTGGTGTTTTGAAGACAGGCGCAAGAAAGAACTTGAACCCATTGATACGTTGCGACAAAAATTGAAAAACGAAATGTTTGCTGTTTAATCGTCATTCGCACCACGGCGACCG
>JBJFAP010000139.1:0-9411 GCA_051887975.1 Alphaproteobacteria bacterium
CAATTGAGCTTTTATATAACATTATGATAGGAGAAATACTATGAAATTGAAAATTATAGCTTCTTGCGCTTTGTTGGCATTGGCTGCTTGCGCATCAAATAACGCACAAAAACAACCTGCCCCAAAAGCAAATTATGAAGTACCGGCAGTTTATTTTGACTTCAATTCAGCAGAATTAAAAGGCGATGCAAAATACACACTTGCTAGTGCTTTAAATGGTATTGAAAATGCACAAGATTTAAAATTGGTTATCACAGGTTATGCTGATATGCAAGGCAATGAAGATGTGAATATGAAAATATCTCAAAAACGTGCCGAAAGTGTCAGAGATTATTTTCTTTCAATGTCTGTCCCTGCGGATAAAATGGTTGTAAAAGCAAAAGGAAAATCTGCTTTGGCTTCTACTGACCCAGACAAACAAGATGTTGAAAGACGTGTTGAAGTTGCATTGAAAGATCCAAAATCCTGCCCGAAAGCCGCAGATGCTGCTAAAGATTCCAACCAACCTTGGTACAGCGTTTTGTTTGATTGCATATGCGAAGATTAATCAGCAGATTTCAAATGCAAAAGCCCCGTTCATACGAGGGCTTTTTTTTATAAATCATAAAATAATGAAGTACATAAAAAAACACTTGATGATTTATTTTTATCTGCTACAATGCTTTCGTTTGGTTTAACGATGGAGGATTTTTATGAATAAAATTTTACTTACAACAACCGGTGTTGTCGCAGCTGTGGCTATTGCCGGTATTATTTATTGGTCAAACACACCTTTAAAAACGTATTACCCGAATGGTTCTTTACGTTCCGAAGTCGATCGTTCTTTTTTCATAAAAAAAGGACAATACGTACAATACTTGCAAAATGGCGGACGTTTTACGGTCAATTATGTAAACGGAAAGAAAGAAGGCGCGGGAAAGATTACATTAAAAAAACGTGTTTTGTTTGAAGTTCCCTTTAAGAACGGGAAAATGGACGGAGAAATTATTGCAAATGAATTTGAAACAGGAATCAATGTTCATGGTAATAACTTTGAATCGACCACGCCTTTTGGTACAGTTTCCGGAAAAGTTATTTGCGACATTGAAGATTTTGTCGAAAAGACAACTGCATCCGCACAAGAAGCTGAAAATATTGAAAACGGCTTAAAATGTTTGACATTTGAAAAAATGGCATCTTCTGCTGATTTACCTGTCAATATTTCATTTAACGGCTCTTTCACTTACCCGAAATTTAATAAAACTTCTACGTTTGAAGTTACGGATGAACAAGGCATTTTGTCCAATGAAGCTCGTTATAATAATGACATTCCGGAAGAATTCGTTGCTGCTCTTGAAAATTTAAAAGTCAAACGTATTTTATTAACGGTTGACAAAAACAATAAAGACATTACTTTGCAATCTTTCGGCGCTTACAAAAAACCGATTTCGGAATTGAAAATAGATGCTTATGATATTCCTGCTTTAATTAGCACAATAAAAGACGGTATTTTGACAAGAAATGAAGACAATATTTTCAATGCCGTCAAAAATATCAGCTTAACCGGATTTGAAATCAATACATCCGGAAAAGATGCGGATCTTGTCTTTAAAGGAAAAATCACACCTGTTTTATTTAAAGTCGAGAAAGGAACAAATTTAAAGGCATTTAATCCGAAAGGAAAGAAATTCTTTGCTATCGAAGCATTGGAAGATGGTTTTGAAATGCAAGCCAAATATCCAAATTCTACCAAAAAATTATTAAATTTCAAATTAAAGGTAAAAGAATCCCCGCTGAAAGATATTCAACGCACAGCGGCTTCAGCAACATCACCGAACGATTATGCCAAAAAAATGCAAAATTTGGATCGCACGATAGAACCGAAATTTAGCGGTGAATTAAAAGAATTTGAAATTTTCACTTTTGACGGAAAATCACTTATCAATACTAAAGACTTTAAATTCGATATTGAAAATAAAGTGATGAATGGCAAAGTTGTTTTGTTTGACGGACAATCAAATGAACAAACTTTGAAATTTACGAGTATCAATGCGCCTGTGTCTGTCAAAATGAAAAACGGTGCAGATAAAACAATCGACTTTGATGAAGTTCCGGATTATGTCGGCAACCAGTTAAAAGAACCAATGGTTGAAAAAGTCTTTAAACCGTGGATTGAAGAAGCAGGACAAATTGCCAAAGAACATCCGGCATCATTGATGGGAGCATTCTTTTCCGGTGCTATTGATGGTTATTCGGCCGCAATGAACAGATACAGCGCAAATTCTTTGATTGATTATACAATCAGATGCGTGGTTGTTGCTCAAACAAGCTCAAAACCTGTTTTTGGAAATTGCAGCCAACAATCCATATTAAATGAAACGGCCGATTACGAAGTGGAAATCTTGCCCTTCTCTACACAGGATAAAACCATTGTCCAAATTTCCAACTTACCGCGCAACGTATGCCGCGCACTTGAAGATCGTATGGAAGGTAATCCTTATGCAAAACTTAACGCAAGCGGTTGTCCCGATACATATAATGATGTAATCATCACATTTGATAATTGATGTATTTCAATCACAAAAAATCCGCTGATACATTCAGCGGATTTTTTTATTCAATACAAAATGCGTTCAGTATTTAATACGCAATATATCGCCTTCTTTTATTCCCTTTTTCTGACAAATATTACCGGCAAGTTCAACGACACCTGCAACTGATGCATCCGCTTTAACAGGCGTTAAATCCAAAGGCTTTGCTGTGTATATGTAAACAATTTTACCTTTATTATTAAAAAAAAGCATATCCAACGGGATATAAGTATCCTTCATCCACATTGAAATTTGATTGGATTTGGAAAAAAACAACATCCCTTTGTCTTCATCCAAAGAATAGCGTTTTGACAGACCAACACGCGCTTTTTCAGGCGTATCAGCCACATCTAAAAAAAAGCGTGCGTCAATCCTTCTTGTGTCGTTATTTCAAGTTCTGCCGCATCAGCGGTATGACAAGCACAACCACTGGCAAAAATAAACAAAACGCCGAGCCCGACACCCAAAAGAACCAAAATAATCCGTGCTATTTTAGAAACACCACTGTCATACATTTTTATTTTCCTTTCTTAAATGTTGCAAAATCCAATTCATACGAATCAATATCATTAAATAACAATAACAAAGTATTCGTATAGTCTTTTTCTTCAATCATATACAAAGATAAATCCCCTGCAAATACTGAACCCGGCAATTCATATTGTGTATCACGATAAATTGATCTTTTATGATGAAAAGAATCATAACTTATTCCCCGATTAAGTTCCAATGCATAATCCGCAACCGCTTCTGCCAAGTTCGGATAAATCACACGTTCATATTGCTTTTCCTTGTTCCAACGATAAACATCAAACGGAGAATTGAAATTTTCATCCATATACATTGTGCCGTAAAGAGCCTGTACAATAGCCAACGATGGTGATATTCTGTCCACTTGATCATAAAGCTTATCCGCCTGTCCTGCTAAATCAGGTTTTAAAACTTCATACTTTAATACAAGGTCATTGAAAAAAGCAGTTTCTTTTGGGGTTAAATTTTGGTGCATTTTTATCTTATCTGCTAATTTTAAAAACGCCTTTCTTTCTAAAGATAACAGTTCATTTTCCCGTAAAATGTGCGGTAATAAAGTTCGGACAAACAATGGCAAATCGCCTTTTTCTTTGAAATCAGCCGGAAAATTACGCACAAAAATACGCGGGGTGTTATCATAATCGTAATCATTCAACAAGTGCCTTAATTCCTCCGTTGTCTGAACATCCGAAAAAGCAATCGCTTCATTTTTCTTTTTTAAATAAGAAACAATTTCCAAAATTGAATAATCTTGTACGACTGTTGACGACTTTTCTTCTGTAATGGATGGTCTTAAAAAAGTAAATAATGTCGCCCCCAACATAAAAACAGCACCAAAAATAATTCCTAATTTTTTCATCAAGAGCTTTCCTTTCTTTGTTTTAAGAAATTTTTTATATCAACTAACAAAATACCCTTTGTTAAAATTAAAATCAACAAATAAATAAAGCCTGCTCCCGAAATTAACAATCCCAACAAAACCACAGAGAAAATTTTATCCCATCTGATCCAATCATTAAACAAATAAGTGTAAAGGCTGTCGCCCGCGATTAGAAACAAACCCATCATAATTGTTGCAAACAAAATCCGTTTAAACCGATAGCAAAACAATGCATCAAAATGAAATTCTCCTTGCTTATGCAACAAATACATATATTGGAAAGCATTTATCCAAACAGTAATACCCGTCGCCAGAGCAATACCAGCATATCCCCAAAACTGCATTAAAAATAAACTCAAAGATATGTTAATTATCATACCGCATACCGCTATACGTACAGGCGTTTTTGTATTCCCTTTTGCGTAGAAAAATTGCGCAAGAGCTTTTGTAAGCATATACGCAGGCAAACCGGTTGCATAAGCTTTTAATGCCAACGCTGTCGGGGCAACGGATTCTTTTGTAAAAGCTCCACGTTCAAATAAAACAGACACTATTGGTGAAGCAAGCAAAATCAATCCCGTCATAGACGCAACAGAAACCACCAAAGATACTTCCAAACCACGGTTTAAATCATGGACAGCTTCTTTCATTTTTCCTTGAGCAACGTAATGCGATAAAACCGGCAATAAAACAGTTCCGATAGCAACACCGATAATACCAACCGGCAATTGAAACAAGTGATGTGCATAATTTAACCAACTCATAGCACCTGCTCCGACAAAAGAAACAAGAAAAGTGTCAAAAAATAAATTGATTTGATAAACACCGGATCCGACAATTCCAGGCAACATTCTTTTGAATAACTTTTTCAATCCTTGCGACAAATGTCCAAAAAGCCGAAACGGCGATATTAAACGAATAAAAAAACCGGCACGCTTAACACAAGCATACAAAAAAATCAATTCAAAAACACCTGCGGATAAAACACCTATTGACAAAGCTTCTGCCGGCTTATCTGTCAATGCGGAAAGCACTACCAGAAATAAAATCATCACAACATTTAAAATACACGGTGTAAAAGCAGCAGCGGCAAAACGTCCGACAGAATTTAAAACTCCGGCAAGCAATGAAACTAAAGACACAAAAATCAAAAACGGAAAAGTAATGCGTGATAAATAACAAGTTAAAGCCATCTTGCCTGCGATTTTATCAAAACCGGGAGCCATTACAAATGTAGCTTGAGGCATAAAAATTTCCATAAATAATACAAAAACAAGTAAAACATAAAATAAAAAACTGAAAGCTTCACAGGCGAATTGTTCGGCTTGTTGTTTATTTTGGTTGCGTAATTTTTCGGTAAAAATTGGCACGAAGGAAACATTTACCGTTCCTTCCGCAAACAAGCTTCGAAATAAATTCGGAAAACGCCACGCGACAAAAAAAGCGTCAGCCGCCATGCTTGCCCCCAAGAAAGCGGCAATTAAAATATCACGCAAAAAGCCGATTAAACGGCTGAGCAATGTAAAGCCACCCACTGTGGCAATCGATTTTATCAAAGACATACAATCGTTATAAATGATTTTTTTTGGAATGACAAGAGAAAATTTATAAGAAGTATATTGAAAGCAAATCTAATTCGTTATACACTGTGTTCCGTCAGAAGATACAGTACCTGAACATAGATTGCAATCACCAAAAGGATTGTCATTTTCTCTTTCAACCCAATAGCGCTTAGTACATCTGTCACACTCTGACTTTGTTGTTCGAAATGAAGACGTACTCAAACAACCGCCACAACGTAATATATTATCACCTACTTCATGAACAAGAGTATCAGGACAAACATGACACTTATTGTAATCTAAAACGTAATGATTCCCTGACAAAGTACTGCTACACGGTCGACACGTTAATAACTGTGCGCCACCTCCTAATCCCCACATATAATAATTTTCCGGACAAGCCTCTGTACAATATTTGCTTCGCATCATTTCTGGATTTGTGACTAACGCACATGTTTGGTTTTCTTGATTATAACAGCGTTGTTCACAATAATCACACTCTCTTTCAGAAGATTTTACTGTATCAACACTGGTACACGACTTACATCTATGCATACCAGAACCAATATTTTGTGCAAAAAATCGAAAATTTGTGTTATCACAAACGTGACACATATCATCTGAAACTACGTACGGACTACCTGCTTTTTCGCATGTGTAACAACCATATATAGTTTTAATTTGACCACAAGGACAAGCAGAACAAATATTGGCACAACAATACGGTTTATCTGAAGGACAATCTCGATTGCCTCTGCACTTATTTTCTCCTAATTCCGACATTTGCGTATTAAATGCGCTGTTAAAGAAAAAACTGATTGCATTGTTTTCCTCTTTTTTACATACGTTGTCAAAGCCATTCGGTCGAATTTCTTCCAACCAATCGACTTTTCTTTTACGGGCTTCTTCACAAACAGGGAAAGACACTTTATCTGCAACTACGGCAAAAGTGATGTCCGATTCTTTAAATGCTGTAAATGTATAAGGGCTTTCTGGGGCAAATTTTCCTGCCATAAAAACTTCTTCTTGTTCGGCAGGAAGCGAAGAAAACATTTCATCAGCAACAATAAAGCCGGCAAGGCGCACATCTTCGATTAAATTATTTGTTTGATGACGTGTAATGGCGCGTTTATAGACGCTGATACCGACCAAAGACAGCATCCCGATAATTGCCAAAACACCCAACATCTCAATCATAGAACGCCCCGTTTCTTTTTTCATTTTATTCTCCACAAAAAATATCGCCTTGGTGTAAAGGCGACTGGAAGATAGTATCTATTAGTTAGAAATAGTGCGACATATTGACCGAAAGCATAGCTTTGGCTATTTTGCCACCTTCCAGTCATATAGGACCAGAAGGCATTTTCACGTCAAAAGTGTTTTGACAACTAACTAGAGGATACTACCCCTCTGAACGGACACCACCTCGTTCGCAAAGCATTATATAAAAATAAAAAATCAAAGTCAATACGTTTTTTTAATATGAAAATATCTGCAACAACCCCTTGTTTTATAAACACTTTTTGATAAGCAAAAAGCACCAGATACTACGAAGATAAATATTGGATGATCAGCAACCGGCCAACAAATCCAACGCACCTTGCAAAATAAATGCCGCGGCGGCTTTATCCAAAGACTCTTTTTGTTTTTTGCGAGAAATATCGGCTTGTTCTATAAACATTCGACTTACCGCCGAAGATGACAATCTTTCATCCCACATTAAAACAGGCAGATTATATCTTTCTTGCAATTTATCCACCCATGCACGCGTCAAGACAGCCTGCCCTCCTTCACTTCCGTTCATTTGTTTCGGAAGCCCGACAACAAAGCCTGAAATCGTTCTGTCCGCCATAATTTTATCAAGCTCCGCAAAAGACGAAATAATTGCCACAGGCGTTGCAGACAGTTGCATTAAATCCGATACGGCAACCCCTATTCTTTTCGTGCCGTAATCAATACCGATAATTTGCGTCATCGGCTTTATTTGTTGTTTAAATTCCTTTGGCGTTAAATCTGTCATAGCAAACATTATAACATAAAAACTTTTTTTGTCAAAAGACTTGTGTTTTTTTTCAAAATATCATATGATACGTTAAACGTAAATAAAAGAGGTCATTATGGATAAAATAGCTATCGCTTCCGATCATGCGGGTTTTCCTTTGAAAGATCAGCTTGCCGATTATTTGAAAGAAAAAGGCTTTGATGTTCTTGACTTGGGAACGAATAACGCTGAAACATCAGTGGATTATCCTTTGGAAGCTGAAAAATTGGTTCACACGATAAAAGAAGAAAAAGCACCGCGTGGTATTTTGGTTTGCGGTTCGGGTATCGGAATGTGTATGGCGGCGAATCGTTATCCGTTCATCCGTGCGGCTTTGGTTTATGAGGTAAACGCTGCTCATTTGGCACGTCAACATAATGATGCGAATGTTTTGTGTTTGGGTGCAAGAATGACGGATTTTGAAACGGCAAAAAAATTAGTTGACGAATTTTTAAATACACCTTTTGAAGGTGGCAGACATGAACGCAGAATTTTAGAATTAGGAGGTATGAAATGACTTGTCATTGTTCTCATCATTGTGATTGTTCACAAATATTTAATGAAAGCTTAAAAGCTTCCGATCCGCAAATTGCACGCTTGATTCAACAGGAATTATGGCGGCAACAGGATCACATTGAATTGATTGCTTCGGAAAATATTGTTTCGGAATCGGTTCTGCAAGCTCAAGGTTCAATTTTAACAAACAAGTATGCTGAAGGATATTCCGGACATCGTTATTATCACGGATGTGAATTTATAGACGGTATTGAAACATTGGCTATTGAAAGAGCAAAAAAGTTATTCGGTTGCGAATTTGCTAATGTACAACCTCATTCCGGAAGTCAAGCCAATCAATCTGTTTATATGGCTTTATTACAACCGGGTGATACGTTAATGGGAATGAGCTTGGACGCTGGCGGTCATTTAACGCATGGTGCAAAAGTTTCAAGTTCCGGAAAGTATTACAATTCTGTTTCTTACGGAGTAAATGCGGATGGACTGATTGACTATGATGCCGTTGAAAAATTAGCATTGGAAAATAAGCCAAAGCTGATTATCGCCGGCGGCTCTGCTTATGCACGAATTATTGACTTTAAAAAATTTCGGCAAATCGCTGATAAAGTCGGTGCGTACTTCATGGTAGATATGGCGCACTTTGCAGGTCTTGTCGCAGGGGGTGTTTATCCTTCGCCTGTTGGGATTGCTGATGTAGTCACAACAACAACACACAAAACTTTGCGCGGTCCGCGCGGCGGTATGGTTTTAACCAACAATCCGGATATTGCAAAAAAAATTAACTCTGCTGTTTTCCCCGCATTACAAGGTGGTCCTTTGGAACACGTCATTGCGGCAAAAGCCGTTGCTTTTGGAGAAGCTTTAAAGCCTGATTTTGCAGAATATGCAGAACAAGTTGTTCAAAATGCAAAAGCGATTGAACGCGTTTTTAAAGAACGACAAATCGATATGGTAACCAAAGGAACGGATAGCCATTTAATTTTAATTGATTTGCGTTCGAAAGGTTTAACCGGTGCTGCAGTTTGTGATTCTTTGGCAAGGGCTCATATTGTTTGCAATAAAAATGCCGTTCCAAATGATCCACAAAAACCGACAATTACTTCCGGTTTACGTATAGGAACACCTGCCGGAACAACGCGTGGATTTGGCATTTGCGAATTTGAAGATATTGCCGAAATGATTGCTGATATCATCGATGGAATGTGCTTAACGCCTGATGATAATTCTGCTATTGAGCAAGTTGTTCGTGAAAAAGTGGCTGAATTATGCGCTGAATTTCCAATCTACCCGAACAAATAAGGATTTAAAATG
>JBJFAP010000140.1:0-9392 GCA_051887975.1 Alphaproteobacteria bacterium
AAGCACTCTGCGCCCCCATCAAACACAATAAAAAAATGAATAAATATAAATTGTTTATAAAATAAACGATACCGACAAAAACCATCAAACATAATTCAATTATTTTTAAACGTCTTGCCACTAAATCACGATTATATTTATCAGCAACTTCTCCAGCCATTGCCGAAAATAAAAAGAACGGAATAATAAACAAAGCGGCAATAACATTGCTCAACACATCTGATTTTTCTGCAAAATGCACAACAACAAAAGTAAGAAGCATATTTTTAAACAAGTTATCATTTACCGCCCCTAAAAACTGTGTAAACAACAACGGAACGAAACGTTTTGATTTTAAAATTTCAGGCAACATAAAACAACTCCTTTTATTTTGAAATAATATTCATGATGCTAACACACAAAATTAAAAAAGTAAATATTTTATTAAAAAGCTTGATTTCTATTTTAACATCGTTTAGTATGCCATCTGTTAGAAGAGGAGAAATTATGAAGAAATTTTATTTATTGCTTTGCATTCTCGCCTGCTTTGTAAGTGTTGCAAATGCTCAAGAAGAACAAACCGAATCAACATCTTCTTTGAATTTAAATGTCAGAAGAATTGCTTTGGAATTATCTTCTACGGAAGTAAAACACTCTCAACAATATCAAGATTCACCGATAACACAATTTACCTCTGACAGCCAAACAGTCATCAAAGGATTGTTAGACGTTGCTTTGGAATATGAACGCGATGTCTTGCGTTGGGATAATCGCCTGTTTGCAGAATATGCAAAAACAAAATTAAAGCCTGCCGATGGTCCTGACGATACAAACGAAACAGCTGATAAAATCTTATTGACTAGCACTTATACACATAAGGTGTGGACAATTGATACAGCGCATGTCGGACCGTTTACACAAGCCGAATATCAAACAGAATTTAAAAGAAACGCTGATGCTCCAAGACAGAAAGTTGTTCGCGGTAAAGCCGGTATCAAACTGTTTGATGGTGTTGTTTTCAAAGATTTATACCTTGCCGGTGTCGGCGAATATGATATGACGTATGATCCGCAAGTTTCAAAATCTGCTGTTGAAGCCGGTTTCAGAATGGAAAATGAACTGCGCGAAGGTGTTAAATTCTATGCGGACGGATATTACAGAAAATACTTATCTTACAGCGAATATGTCGGCTCAGATTTAAAGTATGATTTGAATATGACGGCTCGTATGGATGTTGCTTTAAATTCGACATTAAGTATGGGACCGTACGTTTCTTACAGACGTGCACGTTCCCGTGAAGCCGATGTGGATGCCAGCAACTTTATGATAGGTTTATCTTTCAGTTATACAGACTTATTTAAATTCATAGGAGATAAAAAACATGATTAAGAAATTTTTATCAGAATTTAAAAAATTTGCAATGCGCGGTAATGTGATGGATATGGCAGTCGGTATCATTATCGGTGCTGCATTCGGAAAAATCGTTGACAGCTTGGTCAAAGATATCATTATGCCACCTCTTGGAATGTTATTGGGAAAAATCAATTTTGCAGATCGGTTCTTTGTATTACAAGACGGTTCAAAAGTTGCCGGTCCTTATGAATCTTTAACTGCGGCAACAAATGCCGGTGCTATTACATTAAATCTTGGTAATTTCATCAATACGATTATCAGCTTTATTATCGTTGCGTTAGCGGTATTCTTGCTGATTAAAACAATGAATACAATCCAAGAAAAATTGGAAAGAAAAGAAGCTAAAGAAAAAGCAAACGCACCAGTGACAACAAAAGTTTGCCCTTATTGCTGTTCTGAAATTGCACTAGATGCAACACGTTGTCCGCATTGTACTTCTGAATTAAAGAAAAAATGAAAATTTTAGTTGTCGGCAAAAACAATATTATGGAATGGCCACAAAGCGTGAATAACGCTTTGAGGTCGCTTTCTTTTGATACCGAATTATTTTTATTTAACAAAAGAAATTTTACTTATTGCTTTATGCGGCTGTTTGGTAAAAAAATAAGGCACAAATGGCTTGCAAAAGTTTTTGAAAATAAAATTCGCAAAACGCAACCAAATTTAATTTTCATTGTGTCGGCATTCTTTTTACCACCAGAATTATTTAATGTATTGACAAAATTTCCAAACATTAAAAAAATCGGTTGGGTTGGGGATAAATTTTCCACAGCTCAAAAACAATATGCAAACTGTCTTGATATACTTTTTTGCTCTGATTATGGCTTTTTAGAACTAGCAAAACAATTTAAATGTAAATCGGCATATTTACCTTTATGTACTGATATTTCTTTACAAATAAACCAGAAAAAGACATTACCGCCTTTATTTGTCGGCGGATTAAATGCTACAAGAATTAAGTATCTTACAGCCATCCAAGAAAAATGCTTATTGTATGTTAAAAACTGCCCACAAGGACAATTGCAACAGCATGAAGTGCACAGACATACAATCCCTCACTCAAAAATGTTAGAACTAACCGCAAAATCCCTTTGCCCGATTAACATAGGGCTTTCGGTTAATAATATCACAGGTTTAAATTTCAGAGTTTTTGAATTTTCTGCTTGTGGCTGTTTGATTATGGTAAATAAGGAATGTGAAGATATTTCCAGATGTTATTCTGTCGGGACTGAAGCTGTTGTATATGACACACCGGAGGATTTGAATAAGTTAATATCTGACATCGTCAATAACCCTTTAAAGTATGAAAAAATTGCCCAAGCCGGTTATGAACGCACTATCAAAGAACACACCTATGAAAAGCGTATGCAACAAATGTTTGAAATGATGAAAGATATTTATAAAACTTAAAATACTTCATATGAATAATTTTCTTGACTTATTTGTCAACTTTTGTTATAACAGGCATTATCCGGCGTCATTGTAAACAAGGATAATAAATATGAAAGCAACATTAGCAACAATCAGACAACTTGACAAAAAAACCGCTTTAGGTGTTATTCAGACATTTGGATCAAAAACAGGATTAAGTGATTTAGCTATCATTCTTGGTGCAAAATGCAGTTTTGGTGATACTGACATTCAAAAAAAATTAGCCGGCTGGATATGGACTTCCTCTCCTTATGACATGGGTTATGTCATTTTAAAAGGCGGAAGGAATAACAATGCGACTAATCCGCTATGGCGAAGCAACGCTGTCCGTCCTGTTATTGCGCCGCATGAAGCACAAAAAATATCCCCTTCAAAATACATACTTTATCCGGTTAAATTGCCAAACGGTCAAACAATTGAAATGGCTAAATACGGGGAATATCCGCAAACAGTTGCCGACAGACGAATAACATCTTTGTTGGAAAATGCATTGGAATTATGTCAAATGCGTATGACAGGTAAAGTTTATACCTTTGATGGGGCTAAGTTGGATGATGAAAAAGCCCCTTTTTGTGCTTATGAATGTCCTGAATACTTATTAGGAAACGGAAAATATATTCGAATAAAGGCGCAATCTAAAAACAACACTTCCATTTTATCCACAGGAGAGTTGGCACAAGAAGAGAAAAATTATTGGGTAAAGGTCGAACCTGTCGAATGGTTGGTAGATAATACCGGATATTGGATTTCAAAAAATGCCTTAATTTCCGGCATCCAATTTGATATAAATGAACATTATGATGGTAATTTTGAAAAAACACAAATGTGTTTGTATTTAAAAAGGATTTTTTCCGTTGACGTTTTACCTACAAACGAATGGTTGCAAACAAAACAACAAAAGATAAGCCAACATCATTTGTTTCATTTTATTCATAACAATAATGAACAATCCGAACAATTGCAATATGGGGATTAAGAGGAAGGAAATGTCATGGGCAAAAATTTACCAACTCATCAAGAGGAACGAAATTCAGACAACGCAATAATTGCGTAAGCTAGCCGTGTACAAAGGCAAAAGAATGGCTTTTGGATTGAATATGACCCTTCTAAAAATGTTTTATCAGAAGAATTACACATGAAAGCACGTGGCTTTTATAAAATGGTGAAAAAAGCGGCATACGGAATGAATATCATTATGACGGTTCGCTTAAAGCAAAAGGATCATATAAGAAAAATCAAAAAACAGGTCGCGGGTTTATTCTGACAACAAAGCCGATATCGTTTCGGTGATATTTTATCATTGTGATTTCCAACAAGCACAATTACCAAATATGGCAGACAAAAAAATATCTCTTTTTAAAAAGTTTTTAAGGTTTGCATTCACCCGCCAAAAAGATTAAAAAAAATGCACGAAAAAATTCGTGCATTTTTTTGCGATCGACAAAATCACTTTAAACTTAACGCTTCGGAATGTAAATTTGAGCAATAAAACCAGGGCGTATCAATTTTTCTGCATAGGCAACATTATTTATGCGAATTGTGTATTCCTGCACTCCTGTCATATTAGCGGCCTGTTGAAAGAAATCTTTTCCCAATTGATCGCGTTTTTTTGCATTCATTATGTATAAAACGCAAGCTTGACCCACATCGACTTGCCCACAACGAGGAACAGGATAATCAAGAACGGCCTGATTGAGAACAAAATCACCCAAACCTGTTTGTCTGACTTGTGGTGTTGGAGCCATCATACATCCGAACAACATACCAAACAACAAAATACAACCTGCAATTACAGCAATAAATTTCGTCTGTAATATCTTTGGCGGCAAATTAAAGTCTGCGGCAAAGTTGTTATCGTAATTTACTTTTTGACTGTTTGAAGCTGCTTCAACATTGTTCGCAGGTACTGGCGCAACTGTGGCAACGGCCGGCTTGGAAAAGTCTGTTGCAGGCGCAGAATGCGGTGCATTCGGCAATTGAGGTGCTTTAAATTTCATATGTTCATCTGTCATTTTACTAACCTTACTAATCTTGGTGTTAAAACAATTACATATTCTATTCCATTATCCCACGCAGGATTAAACACCTTTCCGGGGATTCCGATAACATCCAAAGTATCGCCAATTCCGTACATTGTATGGAATGAAGTTATTTCACCGGCATCGTTATTCAATGAAATATTGGACTCTATACGATTTTTCTTTACGATATTTGATTGGAAAACCATTGATAATTGCTGTTCCGGTGTTTCAAACTTCGTACATTGACCGATATCAAAAACAACCTTCCAACCGTCCGGCATAACAGCAACGCCTTCAGAAATCAAATTCACAGAGCCGTATTTTTTCAAAGAATCCAACAACGTGTAATTTTTAGGTTGATTTTTCATTGTTAAAACACGACCGACAATACCGTTTACAGAAGCATTTACACGCAACACGCCAAAATCTTCTACCATTTTTTGCCAATCAACCATACATGTTGTATCTTTTTTAATCAAACGATAAACCTGAACATCAAACATAACCAAATTAGAGCTGGACATAATTTTATCTGTCAGTTTCTTTACCGTATTAAACTTTTCTTTATTGACGCGCATATAAATTTCATTAGTACCAAAATCCGGTTGAATATTGGTAATATCAGCACCGCGCAAAGCATCTAATACCGTATACATTCCAATTCGTCCACCGGGAACAGACAAAACAAACCGCCCCCAACGCGACAAAATCAATTGCTTCTTTTGTGCATTATAACGATAATAAACATCTCCGGCTGCAGTTAATTCATCCAAAACAGAGGAAAGTTCTCCACGAATTTTATCGCCAGAAATTTCAGGGAATAAGCCATCGTCTGAAAAAACTTTAATGCCCGCTTCTGAAAGTAAATCCTGAATAGCAACATCCAACGGTTTATTTTTAAAAGTATAACCATTCACTTCAAAACGCGGCAACGCATCAGATTTATCCAAGCGCGACATTTTAAAAGCATCTTTTCCGAGTGGAACAGAGGAAATCAAACCGCCCATTTTTGGAATTTGACAACGTGCAGGCGTTTCAATATTCATACTTTCGACAGGTTGAATATTCGAACAATCTGACAAAATAACACCATTTTTATCTACACAAGGACTTACTTGCGCAACATCTTTTGTTGATAAGGAATCATCATTTACAACCTGTCCGTTTTTGACCTGATGACAAGAAGATGTCTTATCTTCAATGAAATCAAAAGAAGACAAATCATCCTCGTTTTCAATAGCAACTGTTTCATCCATAACATATAATTGCTGTTTTTGCAAATCTGCGGGCTGTTGGTGTTCATAAGGATTTTCATAAGTGTAAACTTCTTTGATTGAAGCATCGTTTACATCCGTGTCATTTTGACATGAAGTCAATGCCGCGGAACAAACACCACATAGAGCCAATAAAGAAATCAATTTTGTTGTTTTTTTCATTTTTAAGTCCTTTTCCTATGTCTATTTATTTTCATATATTACATTCAAATTGTCAATTCGTTTTTCAGCTTCTTTTTCTGTTTTTTCGAAATCACTGATAATTTGCTCTGTCGAAACAGCATACGGATCATCCATCAATTCAAAGCCATCCGGCGGAGCACCAATATCTTCTTTTTCTTGTTTCATATCAATTTCGCCCAACACTTCACGAGCTGACAATTCCATTCTTTTGGCGGTTGACAATCTTAAATCGTCGGGCAAACCTTCAATTTCTTTATCCAAAGCATCCAAAACTTTTTGAACGGCTTGTCGTCCACCTGCAACATCCTTTTCAACAATTTCATCAAGCAACTGATTATCCAAGATGTTATGAGCCTTGTCTTTCAAGTCATACATCAAATCCACAATAAAGCCGTAAAACGGATATTCTGTCTTATCTTGAGCATCCATACGAACACACCATGAAGCAAGCCAGTTTGTCGCTTCTTCGTATAACTTTTTCTGACGCAAGAAAACAGCGATATCCCAGTTTTTAGATTCCATTGAAGCATTATTATAATCAGCCGTTGAAGCATCTTGAATTTCTGGAGCTTTTTCTTCCGGCTCGTCGTTTTTCACTTTTTCAGTTGTATCTTTTTCCACCTCATCCAATCCCGAATAAGGGTCGGCACGGAAAATCGGTTCATCATTATTCACCGAATGTAATTGTGCCAATTCGGACAAAGCTTTTTCTGTAACAGAAACATTTTCTGATTCGTTATTTTCCGAAACATCATCCTTTCGATTTGCTTCATCAACTGTTTCTAAAATATCCAAATTTGGAATTTCACGATCTTGTTCTGACAAAAAAACAACAGGGTCTTCCTGTTTGGTGGCTTGTTCTTCCGGTGCCAGCTCTTCGACCTGCTTTTCTATTGGTTCTTCAACAGTTTTTTCAGCCGCAACATCATCTTCAACAACAGTTTCATCATTTGTTTCAATTATGGATGAAGTTTCTTCAAGCACTTCTGTTTGCATGACCTCAGACGGTTTTTCTTCTATCGATTGAATTTCTTGCGTTTCTGGTGTTTTTATATCCAAAATACTTTCTTCATCAATATACGCATCAGAAGCAATCGGTTCCGGCATTGTCGGCTCTGTTATAACTGTTGCTTGCAAATTTCCTTCGACCGCGTTATCTTCGACCGCGTTATCTTCTAAAGGCGTTTTTTGCCCTGCTTCTGTCTGCGATGACACATCAGATTGAGTTTCCTGGGCAACTTCTTCAGAAGATGTTTCTGTCGTTGCTGCCGGTGCATTTTCAAGCAATCCCCTTACTTGAGCCATCAATGCATCGCCTTCATCGCCAAATAAATTCAGCCAATATTCCAAAACAGGCAATCTTTCTTGCAATAATTCACTTGTGTAAGGTTCTTTTCCGGACACATAAGAAGTCGCTTCTTCCCATGCCGCCAACGCGCCATAGTAATGAATAACATGCTCTGCTTTTTCCAACAATTCTGACGCTTTTGGATTCCCGGATAAAACCGAAGCCAATTCATTAGACAGTTCATTTGTCCAATTTTCACCCAAAGCTTGTTCTGCAATACTGACAACAGGACCTAATGTTTCTTGATCTTCACGATACGCCATCAGCGCATCTTCCAACTGTTTTAACGTATCTGCTTCAATCATTTTGACTCCCTTTTCAATTGTTTTTTATCATAATAACCAAAGAAAGTTAATGTTTCATTAAAAAAATTATTCTTCTTCATCAGACATATCTACGGAAAATTTATGTTCTAATTTTTTGCGAACATTTTTTATGGATGCGACCGAAATCGGCTTTCTTTTTGTTTCTTCAGTTTGAGAAACCACAACAGGCGTTCCGTCCACTTTAGATTCTGACAAAATACTGTCGATTTGGCTTTCCATATTTTGAAATCCGTCCATAATTTGTTTAGAAGCTTGTTTCAAATTCGCGTTCATTACTTCAATATTTGAATCAATAATTATTCCGTTAAATGCTTTTTCAAACATTTGTTTTTGTTTTTCCAATAAATCAGATAAAGATTGCTTTACTTTTTGTTCATCTAAGCCAACCTTAACTTCCACCGTTTTTGTAATCACTGACACTTCCTTTGGTCCGGCAACAGAAACGGCATTGTTTTCCGACATTGTTGACGGCATTGTCTGATCCGTCGGCACGCTGACAACATGCGGCATTTGATAGCTTTCCCACAACGGAGAAATTTCTTCAGGCTGAGGCAATAAATCGTTTAAATCGTTATCGGAAGGAGAATATTGTTCTTCCGCATCATTATCTTTATGTGTTAAAAAATTATAATAATCGCGCACTTCATCTCCACCGGGAATTGTTTTAAATGAAGCCAAAACATCCGGATTTACTTGTCGCACCAATTGTTCATTATAACGTTTTGTAGCCCCTTCCCCCAACACAGCAAGTTGACGATATATATTTACCAACTGTTGAGCCGTCATATCTGCTTCATTTCGAATACCTTTTTTTTGGCGTAAAAATTCTTCTTTATCGTTTGACATCGTACATCCTTACATTAATATAGCTGTTATCTTTTTCAAATTAGCTGGCAAAACCGACAATTCATTTCCTGATTGGGTTTTCAAAAAGAAACTCTCATCCTTTTTTAAAACACTTCCGAAAATAAATTGACCACCCATTTCACATATGGCAAAATCGTTTTCCTTTACCGTAGCATCCTTTGATACAACTGCTTTTGCGCCATTAAAACCTGTATATTCCGGCATTGGAACGGCATAGCTGTAAGATAAATCGGGTAAAAATAATCGTGTTTTAACAGGATCTTTTCCAGATTGTTCATACAAGTCAACCTCTGTTCCCGCAGCATCAAATGAAATATTTCTTAAAGGCAAATCATTATAACCGCCTTTCGGATGAAAAACTCCCGGTTGCCCTGTCTTTTTAAATTCTTGCAAAGAACCTGCCATATCCAATTCGTATATTTTCAATTGCAAATCTTCCGGAGTAAAGCCCAAAGCATGTGCAATTTTAGAAAATTGATCTTCCGTTACTTCGCGTTGTCCCATTTCAATTCGATGATACACAGATAACGTCAAGCCGGATCCTTTAGCG
>JBJFAP010000141.1:0-1895 GCA_051887975.1 Alphaproteobacteria bacterium
TAAAGCGAATACAAACTTAATTTTCCGGTTTAAATTCCTTAATAGCCTCTGACAAATATTGCCTGAAAATAGCCATTAACAAGCGCACTTCAGGTTCGGGCCTTTTCCAATTTTCAGTAGAGAAAGCATAAACCGTTACATAGTGGATTTTGCGTTTTTTACAAGCTTCCAACACACGACGCAAATTTTTTGCACCTTCCTTATGACCATCGGAACGCGACAATCCTTGCGCTTTTGCCCAGCGACCGTTGCCGTCCATAATAAAAGCAATATGATTGAGGGGCTTATCTGTCATTTATACCTGCTTAATTTCTGTTTCTTTTTCTTTAAGTAATTCGTCCATTTGAGCCGTTGCAGCGTCCGTTATTTTTTGGACTTCTTCACCATAGCGTTTTTCATCGTCTTCGGATATTTCATTGTCATTTTTCATTTTTTTAATTTTATCCAAAATATCACGACGAATATTACGCACAGCAACTTTGCCTTCTTCAGTATATTTTCCGGCAATTTTTGAAAGCTCTACACGACGTTCTTCCGACAAAGGCGGCAAAGGAATACGAATTTGCACACCGTCATTCATCGGATTTAAGCCCAAAGACGATTCGCGAATAGCTTTTTCAACGTGTTTAATCAAATTTTTATCCCACACATTGACAGACAGCATTCTGGCTTCCGGAATACCGACAGTTCCGACTTGATTGATTGGAACCATTGAACCGTACGCATCAACCATAATGTTATCCAATAAAGCCGTTGAAGCACGTCCGGTACGTAAACCGGCAAAATCTTTCTTTAAGGATTCAACTGTTTTTGCAACCCTTGTCTGCATATCATTTTTTAATTCATTAAAACTCATTTTTAAACCCTTTCTTTTAATAAACATACACTAACGCAAAACAAAACAAATTGCAATAACTTTTTTGTCTTAAAAGAAATTTTATGAAAAGCGCAAAATTTCAATATATCATTAGATTTGTAAAAATATATTGACTTTCAAAATTACTTTTCATATAATGCCAAAAGATGGGTGGTGTCCATCAAGAGGGGTAGTATCCTCTTACTCAGTTGTCAAAACACTTTTGACGTAAAAATACCTTCTGGTTTTGATTGGCTGGAAGGTGGCAAAATAAGCCGAAGGAATACCTTCGGTCAATATGTCGCACTATTTCTGAGTAATAGATACTAACTTCCAGTCGCCTGATACACCACAGGTGATTTTTTTTGTAAAGGAAACAAAAATGAAAAACGAATTGGGCAGAAGTATAACGGAAATGCTGATGACTTTGGCAATCATAGGCATTTTAAGCACGCTTGGTGTTTGGGGCATCAGCAGAGCTTTTACTGTACACAATGCCAATGCGTTGATCGAAGATGTCCGCCTGGCCGGATTTATAGTGGCTGATGAAATGTTGGAAACTTTACCGGAAAATCAAGACGAAATTTCAATGGAAAATCGTTTTATGAAAACAACACCTTATATTTTTTCAGCTTTTAAAGAAGAAGGAATATACGAAAAAGAAAGTACTTCCTTTGCGATTGTGGCTGATGATGTCCCTTATAATATCTGTATGGAAGTTAAGCAAAGAAAAGTTGATTGGTTGGAAGAAATATTACCAAACGGCAAAGAAAACACTTGTTATAATGACAAACAAAACAGCGTCAGTTTTTTCTTTAACACACAATTAAACACCGAAAAAACGATAAACAGAGAATGTAAAACGAATGCTGATTGCGAAACACAAACACCATATTGTTGTGCAGGCATCTGTCAAATGCAAGCTGAATGCGAATGCCCGAATGATGGTAAATGGCGAAAAGTTATCAATTATGCCGCAAATGGCAGTGAAGAAATTTTGGGACAAACGTGTTGTATGCAAGGTTATGATACCGCCGTT
>JBJFAP010000142.1:0-9183 GCA_051887975.1 Alphaproteobacteria bacterium
TCATAACTTCCACTTGCTTTTTTATTTTTTCACGAAATTCTTTTGCTATTTGTTTTCCGTCAATAATTTTTGTTTCAACCATTCGTATTTCTCCTGTTCTGTTATAAGGACAACCTTATTGCGCGCTGTTTTTCCAGACACAATTTCAATATTTTTCTTTCTTATATGCCATAAATCCGACAGAAAGTCAAGCAAAGCTTCATTCGCCTTGCCATCAACAGCCGGCGCATTCAAAAAAACGCGTAAAGCCACACCGTTCCACACACCGCCAAAAGCGTTCCTTTTAGCATTCGGTGTTATTCTTAACGACAAAAAAAGCCCTTGTTCCGTTTGATTAAAAAGTTTATCCATTTTGATATAACCACCGTGCCATTTGACAGAATTTATCAACAGACACCTGTTCGCCCCTGAATGAAGTCGGCACATCGGCCGCATCGCACATTTGTTCGATTTGCTCTTGCATCAGACCAAGTGTTTTTAAAGAAGAACGCAACATTTTACGCCTTTGACCGAAGGCTGCTGCCGTTAACTTTTCCATTGTTTTAAAATCAAAGCCTGCTTGAGGATTTTCTTTTGGCATCATTCGAACAAGTGCAGAATGGATTTTTGGGGCCGGTGTAAAAACAGCCGGTGGTAAAATCATCAATATTTCAACATCACACAACCACTGCGTCAACACAGATAATCTGCCATAAGCATCATCATTTTCTTTTGCGATTAAACGTTCTGCAACTTCTTTTTGAAACATCAAAGTCAACGCGGAAAATTCACTGATATTTTTAAGCCATTTCACCAATAATATCGTAGATATATTATAGGGTAAATTGGCAATGACACATACTTTTTTACCCAACTTTGATTCATTAAAAAGCAAAGCGTCTTCATTATATATATTTAACCGACCTGAATATTCGGCGGATAATTCCTGCAAAGCCTTTGCACACCGATCGTCTTTTTCAATAACGTTTAAAGGAATATCGGTTTGATCTAAAATAGCCCCAGTTAATCCGCCAGGACCGGGTCCCACTTCCAAAAGAGCATCATAATCAACACCAGACAAAGCCATTCGGGCAATTTTAGACAACAAGTTCGTATCCAAAATAAAATTTTGTCCAAGCGATTTTTTGGCATTTAATTCATACTTTTGAATAATATCTTTTAATACATACATTTTATTTTTTCTTTACTAATATTTTTTCACGTTGCTTTTTAAGTATCTTATCGGCATTTTTTTCCATTTCCTGCATAAAAAGTTGCTGCTTAATTGTTTCATCATCAGGTAAAACAGAAGCCGTCCTGACGCCACATTTCATCACAAAAACAACATAAGGCCCCATATCCACCGGACCTGTCAATTCGCCCATTTTTTTGTCGATCAGTAATTCTTTCAAATCATCGGGAATACGATGTGCTAACATTTCAGGCATTGCCCCCGAATGAGATCCTTCCACGCCGTTTTGTTCAGCATATTGCGTGAAAGCCATGCAAGAAGATGCTGCTTTTTCTATATTTTCTTTTATAAACGGGTATGTTTGTTTTTCAACAACAAGTTGCGATACCTGCCAAATTTCCTGCATATCCGAATCAAGCGGAGGCTGACTTTCACGCATTAAAATAATTGTATATCCTTTTTTACCCTTTATCGGTTTTGACAGTTGTCCCGTACGCATAGAAGGCAAAACATCATCAATCGCTTTTTCCATTTCGCCAGCTTTAACCCATCCTAAATCGCCCATTAAAGAGGCTGTTTTTCCCTTCGAATATTGTAAAGCCAAATCCGTAAAAGATTCCCCATCGACAATGCGATTAAAGATTGTTTGCGCCTCTTGTTCAGCTGCTGTCGGATTATCATCGAAAGGAATAAAAATTTCCGCCAATAAATAACGTCCTTGCATCAATTCTTTTTTTATTTTGTTTTTTTGCGCATTGATTTGCTTTTGCGTAATTTTTGGTTGTTCCCTTAAAGATTGTCCCACAAAACCAACCCAAGCCAAATCTGCTTTAATGCGAGAAATTAAAGAAGCTTCAGACAATCCTTTTTCACGAACAAATGCCAACAAAGAACCTTGTTCCATTCCGTTTTGATTTTCCAGATAAGAAATACCGTCCGCAATCTGATCTGCTGTTACAGAAATATTTTCTTTTTGCGCAGATATCAATTTTATTTTTTCTTCAATTAAAGCATCCAAAACTTCATTTTCGGATGCTTGCATACGAAAAACATTTTTCAATATTTCTTTTCGTTCCGCAATGTCAATATCCGTAATAATTTCATCACCCACCGTTGCCTTTATTTTAAATGCAAAAGCATCAAAAGCAAACAAACAAGTAAAAAGCACCATAAAAAACTTTTTCATTTAAACACTCCCTAACGTTTTAAACACCGCGCGTATAAAATAGGATGTATCGCCTTTATAATCCAGATCTCGCGTTAAATCTTTTTCGACAGTAAACATCAAAGTCAAGCATTCATTATCATATTGAATACCAAGTCCTTCTTCTGTCGGGCCACCATCTTCCGCCAAATCATATCGATAATATCCATAAGTTGACCAATTTTGATTGAGTTTTGAAGAAACGTGGAAATAAATTTCTTCTCTGTCTTTTAATGCTTTTTGATGAATTAACTCTTCCGAAGCCTTCAAATATAAATAACTGACAGAAATACGCAAAGGATCACGTCCGGCATAAACTCTTGCTTCTGACATTTCATGTTCCAACTTGTCTTTTGAAAAACGGAAACGATAACCGACACCGAAATCCTTAAAGTCCATATTCAAATGACCGACATAAGCTGAAAAATGTTTATCAAAACCGTCTTGATTCAATCTGTTTTGAGAATTTGAAAAACGGTAAGACTGTCCCAACATCGCTGATAAGTACATATTATTTGGTCCGTACAAACTCCATTTCAAGCCATAATTTAACCTTGAACCCGTTTCAACTCTGTCATATCCGTTATATCTGTTTGCAGAAAATAAGTTCACATCATCAAACAAAACATCTACGCAATCTTCGTTCGGAATATTCTTTTTTGTTCCTATATTCGGACTCCAAACCGCCATTGCAATCGGTTCGATGACTTGGCTGTAATTACTGCCAACCTGCATCAAAGGATAACTGATTTTAGATGATGCATTCATGTAAAAACGTGAAATATTCCGACTTTCATTATCATCTTGTTTTGTATTAAATCCGTCAAATCGGCCTGTAATTTTATTTTCAAAGGCAAATCCAGAAGATGAAATATAAGGCAAAACAAACGATTGTTCATAACTTAAACGCATCATTTGTTCGTTTGTTTTACGATAAACGTCCGCACCGTTTAAAGTCGATACAGAATAAAGCCCATTCCAAAAAGGTTTACTTGTGTATGTATAGTTAAGCGTTGAAACAAGTGGCATACTGTCGCGCGGTATATATCGCCGCATACTTTCAAAATCCATTACCCTTGCATAGCCATAACTTTCATCACCATAGTATTCCATTTTTGCAAGACTGGTAATCCAAGGCGATTGATCATCAATGCCGTCAATCGGATAGCGTCTTAAATATGTATCATTACTCACTCTGTAATATTGACCAGTAAAGCGCAAAGAATCCGTAAAATCCGCCTCATAATTCAATAAAATATGCCCCTCGGAATGTTTATCGTCTTTTCTTTTGGTAAAAGATACATTTCCTACAAATTTTGAAAAATCATAAATTCCGCGATATTTGGCTTGAATTAACGGAATATGCGTTGTTGACCAATAAGGATTAAGCCACAAATCCTGACTATCATTGATTGCCAAAAAAAACGGTGTTTCAATACCGAATCCCATTTCTGTTGATCGCGACAAAGAAGGTGCTAAAAATCCTGTTTTTCGCTTAACCTGAAAATCGGGATATTCAAAGTAGGGAAAATAAAAAACAGGAAATCCTTTAATATTTAATAGTGCGTTATAAAATGTGTATTCTTTTTCCTTAAAGTTGTGTTCAACGGTTGAAGCGCGCAAATCCCATAAGGGCGATTGATTTTCACAATAAGTACATGGTGTAAAAAAAGCGGTCTTAAACGTCGTTTCATTCCCTTCATCGGAACGAATAATCTGCTTTGCTTTAAATGTAGAACCATCCGCAAAAGTTAAAACAATCCCTTCCAGTTGAGCTTCATTAAACGCATCAGACAAAGAAATTTTTTCAGATTTTATTTCCACACCATCCGGACGAATAATCACGACATTGCCGACCGCTTCGCCTTGTTGCGTTTTTTGATTAAAAACCAATTTATCCGCTTTAACGGTTGTCCCCTGTTGCGTCAATACAACATTTCCTTGGGCTGTGATAATGCCGTTGTTTTGATCATAAGAGATTAAATCCGCTTCAAAATCAACCGGCGCATCTTTATGAAATTCGGTATCCGTTATAAATTGAGCCGTTGCATTTGCGTTAAAAGAAAACAAACACAAAAACAACACTAAAAAAAAACGCTTTAATAATTTAGGTGTTTTTTTCAGCCAATAACCTCTTTTTAACACAACAGTTCCAATTAAAATGGGCAAAAACGCATTCAAAAAAATAAATGGGATAAATATCAAATTTTTATTCGATAAGTTTTCAAAACTCAATGACAAGCATTGCAGAATGACGACACTCAATACCGCCACATAAATACGGCTGCTTTGCCCTCGTCTGTTATAAAATCCCAACAACAATGACAATAAAGCAACAAATAAATACGTAAACGCATACAACGGTTGAATCAACCTTTCGATGGCTTCCACCTTGTATTTTCGATATTGCAGTTCAGTTAATTCTTCCGGTTTTACGGAAATAAGCCGCCTTAAGGGCAGTTCCGCTTCTGTTAAAGTACGCACTTTATTTGTTCTGTTCTCCTCAAAAGAAACAACATTCTTTTCAAAACTCATAGAAGAAAAAATTTCTTTTTGGCGATTATATTTTTGATGTGTCCCATTGTACAAAATGATTTGTGCTTGCCCTTCCCCCATTACATATAATCCGCTTTTTGCCACCATTACGGAACGTTCTTTTGGATTTCTGTCATCGTGAATAAAAATACCTTCCAATTCACCATTGGGTTTAAAAACACGCACATAAGCAACAACTCCACCGGTTACAGGATTAAATTCGCCTTCTTGGATGACAACCTGCGCTAAATTATTGCGAATTTTAAATTGCAATTCTTTAAATCTGGAAACAGAATAAGGCACAAGCCATAACGTCATTACATAACCGACAATGGATAATATGCCTGCTGTAAAAAAAGCAGGCCTTGCCAAATCCCAAGCACTCATACCACAAGCTTTCATAACAACAAGTTCTTTGTCCGAAAGCAATCTTGAATACACGAAAAGCAAAACAACAAAAAAGGCAATCGGCGTAATAATTGTAATAAAATTCGGTAATACAAGCAAAGTCAACTCAACGAACAAATTAACCGATACGCCTTTATTGACAATCCAATCAATCATACGCAAGCTTTGCGATAACCATATCAAAGCCGTCATCCCGATTAAAATCAGAACAAATCCCAATAAAAGTTGCTTTGTTATGTATGCATTTATTTTTTTCATAGCTTCTTTATATCAGATTTTTATACCTTTTGACAAGGGGTGTTTTTTAAAAATTACGTCTTTTAACCTGTCAGGGAGCAAATGCGTGTATATTTCCGTTGTTGCAATATCCGAATGACCGAGCATTTTCTGAACACTGCGCAAATCCGCATCATGTGCGACCAAATGAGAAGCAAAAGAATGCCTTAAAACATGAGGAGAAATTCTGTTCGGATCGATACCGATTTGTGCTGCAAGCGTTTTTAATGCTTTGAAAAAAGCATTGCGCGTATAATGTCCTGTTTTTGACGAACTGGGAAACAACCACTTTGAAGTTCTGCCACGTTTCAAATCATTTTCTCTGGCGACCAACCATTTTTTTAATAAAACTCTTGCCGGTTCATCTAAAGGAACAATTCTTTGTTTTCCGCCCTTACCCGTTATCATAACCGTTTCAGCGTCGTATATCACAGCAACAACGGGCAAGCCGACCAATTCGCTGACACGCATGCCGGAAGCATAAGCCACTTCCAACAGCACCTGTAATCTTAAATCTTTTTGTTTTGCCGCTTCTATTAAATCATTTATTTCTTGTTCCGTTAAATACTTTGGTAAAGGCTTTCCAAGCTTTGGAGAATCCAATATTTCAGTTGGAATATCGTCCCTGATACCTTCAGAGTATAAAAAACGGTAAAATTCGCGCAAAGCAGACAATCTGCGTGCCTGTGTTTTAGCAGTCAATCCGTTTTTTACAACAACATGCATATAATCTTCCAAATCTTTTGCTTTCGCACGTTGCAACAAAACATGGCGATAATTTAAAAAACCTTCCAAATCGGTTAAATCAGACAAGTATGCCTCTACTGTTTTGTCGCTCGCACCACGTTCGGCAACTAACATTTCGACAAAGCTTTCCAACCATTTATTTAAGGAATGTTCTTTTTGCATTACAAAACCCATCAACCATGCTTTTACAGGCTTTGTAAAACATCGTTGGATAAATCAATCACATTACCTTTTTCCGGAGCCGGTTTGTCCCAAAAGAAAATCCATACACCAAAACCGACTAATACAATCAACAATAATTTTAAAATATAATGTTTCTTTTTTCGCATTTTCACCCTTTTTTGATAAAGTTCTTGTTTTTAAATTTTATTTGGATTATACTGTTTTTAAAAACAAGAGTCAACACGCAAATGATTAACTTAAAACAGAAAAAAACAATTTTACTTGTCGGAATGATGGGATGCGGCAAAACAAGTTTGGGAAAAATTCTTTCCAAAAGATTGGGTTTACCCTTTATCGACAGCGACAAAGAAATTGAAAAAGCTTCCGGTTGCAGCATTTCAGATTTATTTGCAACATACGGAGAAGCCGAATTCAGAAAAGGTGAAGAACGCATTATGGAACGTTTATTAAAATCGGAAACACAGTGCGTCTTATCTTCGGGCGGGGGCGCTTTTTTATCATCTAAAACGCAAGAAATATCAAAAAAACACGCAGTATCCGTTTGGATCAGAGCTGACGTTGATTTACTTTCTTTTCGGACACAAGGACGCAATCACAGACCGCTTGTACCGGCAAAGGACAATAAAAAAGCCATCGAAAGATTGGTTAATGAATGTTATCCTTTATATGCAAAGGCGGATATGGTTTTGGACACGCATCAAGAACCCATCGGCAGAACGGTTAGTCGTTTATTAAAATTACTCATACAAAATGATGTTATTGAAAAAAGGGCGGATAAATGATTTCCTCGATTATCATTTTGATTGTTTGTTTATTTTTATCCATGTTCTTTTCCGGTGCTGAAACAGCCGTAACGGCAGCTTCAGAAGCACTGATTCATGAAAAAGAAAAAAAAGGCGATAAACGGGCAACATTATTGTTAGAGTTGAAACAAAAACCAGACCGTTTTTTAAGTATGATTTTATTTGGCAATAATGTTGTTAATATTGCAGCAACAGCAGTTACAACCAGCATTTGTATTCGCATTTTTGGTGACCATTGGGGTATTTTTGTATCCACATTTGTTGTCAGCTTTATTGTACTTATTTTTTGCGAAATTTTTCCAAAAACAGTTGCGATTCATCATCCGAACACTGTATCTTTGCTTTTTGCACCGATTCTGTGGTGGGTGACGTTTATTTTATCTCCGTTGATTATTTTTTTAAATACATTAGTCAAAAGCGTTATGCGTGTATGCGGGTTGCTTAAAGAAGAAAAAGATGCAACCGATGAAAAAACAGAAATTCGCGGTGTTATTGATTTACATAAAGACAAAGCGTTAAGAAATGAATCGAATATGCTCAAAAGCGTTTTGGATTTAAGCGAAATATCCGTACAAGATGCTATGACTTATCGCGATAAAATTGTGTCTTTTAGTGTTGATACGCCCGTTAAAGAATTGATTGATACGTTAATGAATTGCCCCTATACGCGCGTTCCTTTATGGAAAGAAAAACCATCGAACATTATCGGCATATTACATACAAAATTACTTTTGCGTGCCCTTCATACGCATCAAGGCGGGCTTCAAAGTTTTGACATTATGAATGCAACGACCAAACCGTGGTTTATTTTAGAAACGACTTCTTTGTTAAATCAATTGCAATCTTTCCGCAAAAAAAGGGAACATTTTGCCATCGTTGTTGATGAATATGGTGTTATTCAAGGAATTATCACTTTGGAAGATGTTTTGGAAGAAATTGTCGGAGATATTATGGATGAAACAGATTATCCGACCGAAGCACAGACTAATTATGAAACACAACCGGACGGAACTGTTATCGTTGATGGCAGCATATCTGTTCGAGATTTAAATCGAACTTTCGGATGGGACTTACCGGATGAAGAAGCTTCTACTTTGGCCGGTCTTTTAATGTATGAAAGTGAACGAATCCCTCAACAAGGATCAACATATGCTTTCTTTGGTTTCAATTTCAAAGTGTTGGAAAAAGCAGGCAACAGAATTACACGCATCAGTATTGTTCCACACAATGATAACATATAAACTTTATCGCTCAAAAACAGAAAAAAAATTTATAAAAGTCTGGACAAAGAATGAAAAATGGGATATAAGAACCTCATCTGTAAATTTTGTTTTTCAAACGTGTTTTTGAAACATTTCACAGATGTCTGAAACAGACATTTTATTTTAACAAGAAAGGAAATATTATGGCTCAAAAAATGAAGATGATGGATGGTAATGAAGCAGCTGCTTCTGTTGCGCACCGTCTGAATGAAGTATCTATTATTTATCCGATTACACCGTCAAGTCCGATGGGCGAATGGGCTGATGCATGGTCTGCTGCCGGTGTTCGCAATATTTGGGGAAAATTACCAACTGTGGTTGAAATGCAATCTGAAGCCGGTGCTATCGGTGCTGTGCATGGTTCTTTACAAGCCGGTTCTTTAACAACAACATATACAGCTTCACAAGGCTTATTGTTAATGATTCCGAATATGTACAAAATTGCAGGTGAGTTAACACCTTTTGTAATGCATGTAGCGGCGCGCGCTTTATCTTATCACGCCTTGTCAATTTTTGGTGATCATTCCGATGTCATGGCTTGCCGTCAAACAGGTTTTGCAATGCTTTCTTCCAATTCTGTGCAAGAAGCCGGAG
>JBJFAP010000143.1:0-1854 GCA_051887975.1 Alphaproteobacteria bacterium
GAACAAAAGGATTTAAACAACCCCTTTACCTCATCGATGGCGGATGTGCACGCTTTATCAAATCAATTCAAATTGTCTGACAGTTTAAGATTTTCTGTGGGTGGTTTAGTGGGTAAAAATAACTTTTTTGATGGCAACGAACGATTGCAAGAAAAAAATGATGATACAATGAAATCTATTGTGTCAGGTGTTGCTTATCAACCATTTGAGCATTTTTCAGTTAATTTAACGGCAGGATTGTTAAATGAAAAATCATCAACGTTGGGAATGTCCGGTTATGGTGCATTTGAAACAAAAGGAAGCGATACTCGTTTTGCGGGGATAGAGATGAATTGGTCGCCTGTGGATAAATGGCATATTGATTTTGGTTATTATCAAGGTTATACAAACGGACAAAAACAAAATTCTTTCATCAGAATTTCAGATATTAAATCAGAAAGCTTCGGGTTTAACACAGGCTATGATTTAACGGAAGAATTACAAGTCGGTGTGAATATTGCTTCTCCTCTTCGCGTAAAGAAAGGATATATGGATTTTGATTTACCGGTGGCAAGAGATGCAACGCAAGATATTGTTTACAGACAATCTGTCAGAGCAGACTTGTCGCCAAAAGCAAGACAAATGAATTATGGATTGTATGCGTTTAAACAAACGGACAACTTATCGTTAAAAGCAATGGGACAAGTTCGTGTTCATCCGGAACATAATCGCACAGCAAACCCCGATTATCGTATAATGATGGCGGTATCATTGAATTATTGATGATTATTTAATCTTTTAAATTAAAATGTAAAATCATGTATGTGGAAAAGGGCAGGCTGATTTTAAGTTTTCTTTTTTTAAAAAAAATAACTTACACGCCGATTTTGTTCTTTTTTAACTGTGTGATTTGATTACGTAGTTCAATAGCACGTTCAAAGTTCAAGTTTTCCGCTTCTTCTTTCATTTGCTTTTCCAGTGTTTGTATGCGCTTTTCAAAATCTTTTTCAGATAAAGCAATTTCTTTTTCTTCCACATTTGTATCTGTATAATCCAAATTACAGAGTGATTGCAAAATATCGGGCACATTTTTTTGGATGGATTTGGGTGTGATATTGTGTTCTTTGTTGTACGCTATTTGTTTTTCTCTTCTGCGCTTTGTTTCAGCCAATGCGCGTTCAATAGAGCCGGTTATTTTATCCGCGTACAAAATAACACGTCCATGGTCATTTCGGGCGGCGCGTCCTATTGTTTGAATTAAGGATGTTTCAGAACGCAAGAAGCCTTCTTTATCTGCATCCAAAATCGCAACCAAAGCACATTCCGGAATGTCCAAGCCTTCACGAAGTAAGTTAATTCCAACCAGCACGTCAAAAACACCGGTGCGTAAATCTTTGATAATTTGGATACGTTCCAAAGTGTCAATGTCCGAGTGCATATAACGCACTTTTACACCGTTTTCTGCTAAATATTCCGTTAAATCTTCTGCCATTTTTTTTGTAAGAGTCGTTGCTAAAACGCGTTCGCCTTTTTCAGCACAAGCAATACATTCTGACAGTAAATCATCAACTTGATTAAATACAGGACGTACAAAACATTCCGGATCAAGCAAACCTGTCGGACGAATAATTTGTTCGGTAAAAATACCGGCCGTTTGTTCCAATTCCCATTTTCCCGGTGTTGCCGAAACAAAAATTGTTTGCGGCCGCATTTTTTCCCATTCGGCAAACTTTAAAGGTCGGTTATCCTTTGCGCTGGGTAAGCGAAATCCAAAATTGACAAGGGTATCTTTTCTGGAAAAGTCGCCTTTATACATAGCGCCTATTTGCGGAACGGTAACATGGCTTTCATCAATGAATAACAAAGCATCAGGCG
>JBJFAP010000144.1:0-1824 GCA_051887975.1 Alphaproteobacteria bacterium
ATTGGCTGATAAGTTTGAAAATATGGGTGCGGCCATGGTACGCGAAGTTGCTTCAAAAGCAGCTGATATTGCCGGTGATGGTACAACAACAGCAACTGTGTTGGCTCAAGCAATTATTCGCGAAGGTTGTAAAGCCGTTGCCGCCGGTATGAACCCGATGGATTTAAAGCGTGGTATCGATATGGCTGTTTCTGCCGTTGTTGAAGATGTTAAAAGCCGTTCAAAACAAGTTTCCACTTCTGAAGAAATTGCACAAGTCGGTACGATTTCCGCAAATGGTGATCGTTCTATCGGTGAATACATTGCTCAAGCCATGCAAAAAGTCGGTAATGAAGGCGTTATCACTGTTGAAGATGCAAAAGGTATGGAAACAGAATTGGATGTTGTCGAAGGTATGCAATTTGATCGTGGCTATTTATCTCCATATTTTATTACAAATCCGGAAAAGATGGTTGCCGATTTGGACAATCCGTATATTTTGATTAACGATGGTAAGTTATCAAATTTACAAGCGATGATTCCTGTATTGGAAGCTGTCATTCAAAGTGGACGTCCTTTGCTCATTATCGCAGAAGATGTTGAAGGCGAAGCTTTGGCAACATTGGTTGTAAACAAATTGCGCGGTGGTTTAAAAGTTTGCGCTGTAAAAGCCCCCGGTTTTGGCGACAGACGTAAAGCCATGTTGGAAGATATTGCAATCTTGACAGGCGGACAAGTAATTTCTGCCGAAGTCGGTATTAAATTGGAAGATGTCAACTTGGATATGTTAGGTACCGCCAAAAAAGTCAACATCACGAAAGACGATACCACAATTGTTGACGGTAGTGGTGATAAAGAAACGATTGCTGCGCGTTGTGCTTCCATCAAACAACAAGCTGAAAGTGCAACTTCTGACTATGACAGAGAAAAATTGCAAGAACGTTTAGCAAAATTGTCCGGTGGTGTTGCGGTCATTAAAGTCGGTGGTGCAACAGAAGTTGAAGTGAAAGAAAAGAAAGACCGTATTGATGACGCATTGCACGCAACACGCGCGGCCGTTAAAGAAGGCGTTGTCGTTGGTGGTGGTACAGCTTTATTGTATGCCACAAAGGCTTTGGATACTGTATCTCCGGCAAATGATGACCAACGCGTTGGCGTGGATATTATCCGCAGAGCTATTCAAGCTCCACTGCGTCAAATTGTTGCAAATGCCGGTGAAGATGGTGCCGTTGTTGTTGGCAAATTGTTGGAAAAATATGATGTCAATACCGGATATAATGCTCAAACAGGCGAATATGTCAATATGTTTGATGCCGGTATTGTTGATCCGACAAAAGTTGTTCGCACAGCTTTAGAAGGTGCTTCATCCGTTGGCGCTTTATTAATTACAACAGAAGCAATGGTTGCCGAAAAACCGGAAGAAGAATGTTCTTGCGGTAAAGGTGCTACCGGTGGAATGCCTGCCGGAATGGGCGGTATGGGTGGAATGTATTAAAAATCCCCTACCCTTGCAGATTTTAAAAGAGAGGTTCTTGCAACCTCTCTTTTTTCATATTAAATCAGCTAATAACAGAAAGCTGAGTACATGCTGTTGGCACGGTCGATGCCGCTGTAGGCGTTGTGGATAGTGCCAGTGCCTGCACCCACGGCATACGCACGAGTAGAGTCGTACGGATTTGCAGTCCAGCAATTTTTGGTTGTAACGTCAGATTTTATCAGATTGCCACAAAGTGCATTTCCCGTTGCGCCGCCATGCCATCCTTCACATACTTCTTGCAAGGATACCAGATGACGTCCCTGATGTTGACACCATGTAAATGCACTCCACCAGTTCACTTTTGCCTT
>JBJFAP010000145.1:0-1817 GCA_051887975.1 Alphaproteobacteria bacterium
ATAAGTCCTATCATATTAAGCCCCCTTGTAAAAAGCGTGATTACCAATTACCGCCGTTTTGTTCATAGCGTTTGCCCAATACGGCGTTATTCCTGCTGCGTGATAATGAGTTGCGCCGCCTGTTATGTCAACCAAGTTGTCTTCATAAGCCAGTCTTGCAAGCCCTTTCGCGTTTGAAAATTGTGTATCTTTTTCATTTACGGATTTTAATTTAGGCAAATTCGGATCGTTCGCATTCCAACAAGAAAATTGATAAGGTTTTAGAACAACGTCTTCAACCGTTCTTCCGTACCATCTGCCGGCGTTCACTCTGTTCATTATGACGTTTGCGACAGCTTGCATTCCGCGAATGCCCTCACCGCGTGCTTCTCCCCACATAGTACGTGCCATTAAATCAATTTCTTTTTCCTTGTCCGTCATAACGTATCGCCCTATCCTGTAAATTGCCGCGCTAATAATTAGATAAAGGATTATTCTTTTGTTCTTCGTCATTTATTTTTAAATCCTCATCTTCTTGTTTAACTTCTTCAACTGGTTGTTCTTCTTCTAACCATTCGTCCCAAATGTAAATTGTATTTTCTTCGTCGTCTTGTTCTTCGTGTATTTTTGCAAGTTTCATTCCGATTTTTTTGTAAAAAGCAGTATTTGTGCCAATACCGACGCAACATTCTTTTGTTTCTTCATTGATTATCTTTGCATATTTTTCCATTATTCAACGCCTTTCATCGGATAAAATGTTAACGTATTTGTTCCTGCTTTTGCGCGTTCTGTTATTACAGTTCCTTTCGGCAACGTAAAATCTGATGTTTGATCGCCGCCACTTGCCCCAACAACGTTAATACCTGTACCAATCGTTCCGCCGTTTACATATCCGTACCAATAAGTATTTGTATTTACTTTTAAAATACCGGATGTCGGTGCTGTAAATGGAAGTGATACAGATACGCCGGCTGTATAATCCGGCATAAGCATATCTACAATTTCCGCCGAATTACCTCTATTTAAAGATGTATCAAGAGCCGTTCTGAACATTTACTTATACCCCCGACAATAGAAAGTATCACCAACTGTACCAAAAATTCTTATACTTTGGGTTGGTACTTCGTGGACAAAAGTTGCTTGTGGTGGTAGAATAAATCCATCTTGTTCAAATAAGAACATATTATTTTCACCGGTATTTTGAATAATGACTTTTTTATAACCATTCATGTAAGTTTGGACATTTACAGATCCTTCCGCTGGTATTGTATTTTTAATATTCACCGCATCTGTATACACTTCCGGATATGTGTATAATGGACTTGTTTGCGCTGATTGTACTGAAATTGTGCCAGATAAAACAAGACGGTTATCAACGATATCACCGACAGCGACGGCAACTCTTAAATTGGCATCTTCAGATTTGTTTTTATTTCGAAATTGTACGTATGGGATAATATTGTTGTCCGGATATCTGTACGCAATACCTGTTTCAAGATTTGTAAATCCGCCCACGCCGCCGAAACAAGCTTCAATATCATCAGGCAAATTATTTTCGATAATTTCGATAATTTGGTGATCATAGCGAAGAGTATCCATTTGTCCTGCCGGAATTTTTATTGAAAATTCTCTATACGGCGCTGTAAATGTTCCAAGATTTATTACATTTTGTGTCATTTTTTACCCCATAAATAAACGATTGCTACAACGGCTGCAATTACAGCAAATGGCCGTAAGGCGTCAAAAAAGCGCGAACTTTCGGCTTGTGATCCTGAATAAGCGTCAGAATATGCCTTTCCGGTATCTTCAATTGCTTTACCTGCTAAATTTTGGACGGA
>JBJFAP010000146.1:0-8887 GCA_051887975.1 Alphaproteobacteria bacterium
TGCAACAGCCGGAAAAGTTGTTATCGCTTACGAGCCTGTCTGGGCAATTGGAACAGGTAAGATTCCAACAACAGAGCAGGTGGAAGAAGTGCATGCCTTTATTCGTGCGGAGCTTGCGAAATTGTTGGGTCAGGAAAATGCTGATAAAATGCAAATTCTTTATGGGGGTTCTGTCAAGCCTGCAAACGCAAAAGAGTTGTTAAGTTTGCCGGATGTTGATGGTGCTTTGGTTGGCGGCGCCAGCTTAAAAGCTGATGATTTTTGGGCTATTGCTGAAAGTGTTATGTAAGGAAAGGAATAAAAATGTATTCAGTTGTTTTGGCAATCGATATTGTTTTGGCTGTTTTTTTGTGTTGTTTGGTTATGTTGCAACGTGCTGATGGCGGTGCTTTGGGCGGACTTGGCGGAGGAACAGGTTCAAGCTTTATGACAGGACGTTCTGTTGGTAATGCTTTGACCAGGACAACCGCTATTGTTGCTGCTTTATTTTTTGCGACAAGCTTGTTTTTGGGTATTCTTGCAAGACAAAATGCACCGGAAAGTGTATCTTTGAAAAATTTGACTGATCAAGCCACTCAATCACAACAAAAACAGGATTAAAATATGAAACAAGTTCGTGTCGGAAATGTTGTTTTTTCAAATGATTTACCGTTTGCTTTGATAGCCGGTCCTTGTCAGATGGAAAGTCATTCTCATGCTTTGGAAATGGCACAGGCAGTTAAGCAAATTTGCGATAAATTAAATATTCCGTTTGTTTTTAAAGCTTCTTTTGATAAAGCGAACAGGACGTCTATCAACGCGGCACGAGGAGTCGGCCTTGAAAAGGCAATGGAGGCATTTGAAGATGTCAAATCAAAGTTCGGATGCCCCGTCATTACGGATGTTCACGAACCTTGGCAATGTGAAGAAGTTGCAAAAGTTGTTGATATTTTGCAAATTCCGGCATTTTTGTGCAGACAAACGGATTTGGTCGTTGCTGCTGCTAAAACAGGGCGTTGTGTGAATATTAAAAAAGGACAATTCCTTGCGCCTTGGGATATGAAAAATGTCGTGGACAAGGTGGAAGCGTGTCAAAATGAGAATATTTTATTGACGGAAAGGGGTGTTTCTTTCGGTTATAATACGTTGGTCGTTGATATGCGTTCTTTGCCGATTATGAAGCAAACCGGATATCCGGTTATTATCGATGCAACACATTCGGTTCAGCAACCGGGCGGGCAGGGGGCTTCTACGGGCGGACAAAGAGAATTTGCGCCTGTTATAGCCAATGCGGCCATTACAACAGGGATAGCCGGCGTTTTTATCGAAACACATCAAGATCCGGATAATGCGCCATCTGACGGCAAAAATATGATTGCTTTAAAAGATTTGGAATCAGTTTTGCGTAAAATCAAAGCATTTGATAATGTTGCAAAAGGATAGAAAAGAGCTTCCAAAACAGTAATCCTAAAAAGAAAGCAAATATCAGCTTTCTTTACAGATTGTAAATATATTATTTTGCTATTACTTTAATCGACAGAAGGCACAAATACTAAAGTCTCTTTTGCTGTATTTATAAATACTATCTGTGGTCGTATATAAAGCAATTGCCTCTCCGGTAGGCATTACATTTTTTTGTCCACAGATAGGAGGGCATAAGTCCGATACTTTTTATTTGCGGGCAAAGAGGCTGTATGTTGCTAAAGAACAATCGGCAATATCAAATAAAGTGCTGCCAACGGCATCACACCAAGCATTTGCACGCCACCAATTCATTGTTTAAGAGCTTTGACAATATCAAATAAAGTACTGCCAACGGCATCACACCAAGCATTTGCACGCCACCAATTCATTGTTTAAGGGCTTTGGTAATATTCAACATTTCCGCTTCTTCCCGTCTTTTGTATGCCACCCGTATCATCGCAAGAAACTTTTGCATATACTACATCTGACAGAATAACGAAACTTAACACAAATAATATTTTTTTATTTTAAAACTTCTTTTTGTTAAAACAAACCCACCCAGATGGATAAGTAGAGGAGTTTCACAGAACCGCAATCAAAAAACGGTTCGGGTTTATTCAATATATTCACCCGCCCCCCCCTTTTTTAAAAGGAGGATTTTTGACTTTTGGGAATCTGTGAAATTCCACAGAGGGCAACTTGCCTTCTGCATTTTTCATTATAAAAGTGTTTTTCGTTTATTGCTACGAAAATTTATGATTATTTAGATAAACAAATTAAATATTTTTACTTCTTATCGGCGTAAGGATTGGCGCGTTTGCGCATATGTATGCGGATAGGTGTTCCGTCCAATCCATAATCTTTCCTTAAACCGTTGGACAAATAACGTAAATATGACTCCGGTAAATTATCCGGATTTGACGAGAAAATAACAAATGTCGGCGGGCGCGTTCCTACCTGCGTAATGTATTTCATCGGGATACGTCTTCCGTTTGAAGCCAAAGGCGGGGGCGTTGCTTCAGTCATACGTTTAAGCCAATCATTTAATTTTGATGTTGGAACGCGTTTATTCCATACATCATAAATTTCAAAAACTTCTTTCATTAAAAGATTTTTTCCCATTCCCGTTTTGGCGGAAATATAAACAACCGGCAATCCTTTGACTTGTTGCAAGGAATTACGCAAACGTTGTTTGATTAAGTTTTTGACTGTGTTTTGTTCTTTCTGTGGAATAATATCCCATTTATTGACTGCTAAAACCAAGGCTCTTCCTTCTTCAACAACTTGCCGAGCCAAAGATAAATCTTGTGCTTCCAATGGATTTTCAGCACTGACAACAACGATGACAACTTCAGCAAAATTCAATATTTGACGCGTGTCTTGCGCGGTCATTTTTTCAAGAGAATGCGTTATTTTGGCATTCTTGCGTAAACCCGCCGTATCGGTTAAGGTAATTTTTTTATCATTCCATTCAAAGGGCAGGGATATCGAATCGCGCGTAATACCGGCTTGTGGTCCGGTAAGCATTCTGTCTTCACCCAAAAGCTGATTTACCAAAGTTGATTTGCCAACGTTTGGTCGCCCAATAATGGCAAGATTTAACGGCTTTTCATCAAGTTTTTTTTCTTCATCATCTTCTTGCGTTTGCGGCGCGTCAATATAAGGGCTTAAAGCATTATACAAATCAGCCAACCCCAATCCATGTTCAGCCGATAATAAAACGGGTTCGCCAAGCCCCAGCGTATAAGCTTGCGTCGCGTCCGTTGCCTGTGCAGATCCTTCACATTTATTTGCAACTAAAACGATTGGTTTGGATGATTTGCGCAAATCCTTTGCCAGTTGTGTGTCCAATACGGATAGTTCGGAACGCGCATCAATTACCATTAACAAAATATCTGCTTGTTCAATGGCTTTTTTTGTCTGATCCCACATTGCTTTTGACAGCTCTGTTTTTGTTTCCAAACCGGCGGTATCGATTAAATTAAACTTTAAATCGGATAATGTTGCAACGGCTTCTTTTCTGTCGCGTGTAACACCGGGTAAATCGTGGACAATGGCATTTTTCTTTCCTGTCAACCGATTAAACAGGGTTGACTTGCCAACATTTGTCCGTCCAAGTATTGCAACTGTTTTCATTTTATTTATCAGTCAAAGCTTGTTTCATCACCGTCAAACGTTCTTTTGTTGCAGAAGACAGCGATGATATAGTCAACGCCTGATCAATCAAAGAAACAGCTTCATTTTGCTTGTTTTGACGTACTAATAAGACGATTTCCAACTCTGTTGCAGAACCATAAAACGGATTGCCTGCAACAAGATATGGCGCAATCATTGTATGAATCTGTTCCGGTGGTAAAGTCTCAATTTGATTTGAAGCATAGCCAAATAAAGCAATTGTCCTTATCACTTCCGGTGCGGACTTGTCATCATAAACAGTTTTTAATAAAGACAATGCTTGTTCATTTTCATTTTGTTCAAATAAAATACCGGCTCTGCGAAGCATTGACAGGTACTTATAATTCGTATTAGCATTTTGCAATGATGCGTATTTGTCCAAAGCTTCTTGCGTTTTTCCTTTTGCATTTAAAACGGCTGCTTGCTCATATGTATCCGAATCCTGTAATAATACACGACTTTTGTGTGTTTTATATGCTTCTATTCCGGTAACACCCAAAACCAAAGCCACAATTAAGGTATAAACCAAGTACTTATATTTTTTCCAAAATAAAGATAACTGTTCGTTATGCATATTTTCAACAGCCTCTTTCATCAATAATTGTTGGGCGCGTTGTTGTTCATCTGATATTTGTTGTTGTTTTGACATATTTAATCCTTTTTTTGTTTATTGGTAGTTATCATAAATAATTTTTTGTTTATTGTCAATGAAATTATATATCTTGCCTTTCTGTTTCAGAGGGTGTGCTTTTATCCGTTTTTAATACGGGGGTGTCGTCTGAATGGTTTTCTTGTGAGTTTTTACATTCTAAAACCCACACATCATAAACGGGATGTTCCATTGAAGACAATGCCGGATTTGAAGAAAACATCCAGCCTTTAAACAGTTCGATATTTTCACCTTTTAAGCTTTTTTCGTAAATAAATAAAAACGCCGCATTTTCCGGAGATTCTTCAGGCGGTCTTGTATAACACGAATCAGGGGCTATAAATATTCTTCCAAATTGAACAACATCCCCAACCGGAACGGAAAAAGTGCTTGTTCTTCCGGTTAGCTTGTCCAATCCTCTTAAAACGGCTATGTCTGTTGGAATATCAGTAGCGCAAACTTCAACAGAAAAAAATAACGCTATAAAAAACAATAAACACTTTTTCATTTTTGTACATCGTCCTGTGTCGATAAGAAAATAAATTCGCGCACATTATCTTCCAAAGATTTGTAAGGTTTTGTTTTCATCATACGGGAATTGCTTTGTAATTTTTCCAAAGATTTTCCCGGTTCCAAACGAATGTATTTATCGCCCATAATGCCGGAATCGGCAATAACAGCAGTTGTGTCTATGGGCAATCTTACGTCATCTTTTATCATCATTTCAATAAGAGCTTGATATGTGTTTTTATCCAATTCGATTTTAACAACAGACCCGACCTTTATTCCGTTAATTCGGACATCGGCCCCCATTTCAAGACCTCCGACTTTCGTAAATGTTGCCTGTAACGGATAACCGTCAACTGTTTTGACATTCACATGAGTGGAGGCAAAAAATAAAAATAAAACAGCAAAAAATAAAACACAGAAACCTAAAATTGTTTCGACAGGGTTACGGGACATTAATCTTCTCCTTCTTTCATAATTACACCTTTTTTGTTTCGAACATAAATCAAAAAACGTTCCAATAATTCATCAAGTAATAAAACGTCTTGTGCATACATAAAGGTATCGCCGTTTTCCAACAACTCATCATCGCCGCCGGGTAAAATTTCAACGTATTTATTACCAATCAAGCCGTCTGTTTCAATAATAGCAGCAGAATCAATCGGTAAATCAATTTTTTTGTGAAACGCAAAGGTTGCTTGTACGCGGTAAAAATCATCCAAATGTACATCACTTACTTTGGCCACATCAACACCGGCCAATCGAACATCAGCACCGACATTCAATCCATCGGCTTTGTTGTAGGTAGCGTGCAATGTTAAAGGCGCGAAAGAAACAATTTTTCTTTTTGAGCCGTAAGAGTTAAAAAGAACAGCTAACAGAGTCAAAACAACAATCGCACCGACCAATAAATTTTTTTGTTGCCGATAAAATTTTTTTAATTTTTCCATTGTTTTTCCTTTGCCGCTATTTTAACGCTATTTTTTATTTTGTCAAATCTTGTTTTACTTTATGTAAAAATTTATTTTCTTGACAAGAAGTGGCATTATTCGGAAAACCTTTTTCACAAGAAAGTTCAATAAATATGGAATCTGTGTTTATTTGTTCCGAAGAAACTTCTAATTGCTTGTTTGCCATATAACTTGTTCCTTCTGCAAGGGCGTTATTTCCAACGGCTTGTAAAGAGTATATAACATCGGTTATATCCGGATTTGTTGTCAGTGCGTTAAAAAACACAAAACCTCTGTCTTGCGGATGAATGGGGGAAGATAAGAAAAATCCTTCTTGCGTTAATTGTTTTGAACCGAAAGAACTGCCTAAAGAAACAGTACAAGCAACGACTAAACCGGATTTATCTGCGCTGAAAAAAGAAACGCCTTGAACAGAATCTTGGGTTTGAAAATTTCTGTTTTGAATTTGTTTTATCTCTTGTAAAGCTTGACTGTTTTTTTCAGGATTTTTGCTTTGCAAGTTTTTCCACAACATATACCCGTCAGAAGATAAAATCGCCGGATTTGCGAAAAATGTTTTACCTGTGTTTGAAGAAGCATCTATCGAATCCATAATGTTAATTTTTGTGGATTTTAAATCTTCTTGAATGATTTGATCGCTTTGAGAAACAATACTTTCCGCCATTTTTCCTTTGTAAAGTACGTCAACGGCAGAATCGGACAAAACAGATAATGTTTCTGCCAATTTTTCTTGTTTTAACAAGTCGCCTTTTTTCAGCTGTTTCCACTTTTGCGGCAAACCTTGCGTGTTGATAATGTCTTTAGCAAGTTCGTCAGATATACTGATGCCGTTTTGAGCCAAATAGATTGCATTTGTAAAAACTTCTTTCCATGGGCGGATTCCATACTTGTTTTGTAATCTGAAAAGTCCTTTTGGTAAAGATGGCGTGCCGATTTTTTTATCAAAAGTCATCGGTTCGGATAAAAAACCTAATGTTTCAACATGACCTGTTTGTGGGCTTAAAATTTGACAAACGCCGCCCGCGCCGATTCCCATTTTGGAAGGTAGAACGACACTTCCTGTTGCTAACATGGCGGCCATGGCATCGGCAGCATTTCCCCCGCGTTCGAAGGCTTTTTTGCCGGCATCTGCTGTTAAGTCATTCTGTGCAATAATAATGGCGTCTGCTTTCGAAAAAGATGGAGAAGAAACGGCTTTTGGTGTACTTTCGGAAACAGAACAAGCACATATAAATAATGTAATAAATAAAAGAAATGATTGACGATTCTTTTTTTGTGCTTTATGATAATGCCCGGAAAGGCAAGAAATTCGTATGTTCATTTTGAAATCCTTTGTTTATTTTATATTGTTATTTGTTTTGATATTGCCACAAAAAAAATCATTTGGCAATACTTTATCGATAATTCGTGATACTGAAATGGAAGAATACACCTTAAAAGGTGTCAAACAGCTGTTTGATTTGGCCGGATTAAATACAAACGCATTAGAGGTTGTTTTTATCAAAGATGAATCTTTAAATGCGTTTGTTGCCGGTGGTTCGGTTGTTTATATTCATGCCGGTTTGATACTTAAAACAAAAACACCGGATGAATTTTTCGGTGTATTGGCTCATGAAACAGGGCACGTTTTGGGCGGACATACGATTCGTTTAACCGAAGAAATCAGTAAAGCGCAAACAAGAGCTTTAATTACAACTTTATTAGGCGGCGTTGCGGCGGTGGCTTCCGGTGCAGGCGAAGTCGGTATTGCAATTATGATGGGATCGATGGGCTCTATTCAAGGGATTTTAAATACTTATCGTCAGACGGAAGAAAATTCCGCAGACAGTATCGCGGTCGATTTGATAAGCAAGACAAATTATTCTTTAAAAGGGTTGCTTTATGTTATGCAGACAATTGAAAAGGAAGAAAGATTGCGCATTATGGATGATTTTCCGACATATTTGCGTTCTCACCCTTTAACACGGGACAGAATTACATTTTTGGAAAATGCTTCTGAAAAATCAAAAGAACCGCAAGAAGATGAAAAATACAATTTAATCAAGGCAAAATTATTTGCTTTTTTGCGTCCTCCTGAAGAAACAAGAATTGTTTACAAAGCTTCTTCCGATGCGGATTTGTATGCAAATGCGATTGCGGACTTTAAGCAATCACAGATAAAAAAGGCTTTGCTCAAAACGGATAAATTGATTGAAAAACATCCTCAAAATCCTTATTTTCAAGAATTAAAAGGTCAAATTTTATTTGAAAGTGGACAAATTGAAGAGGCAATAAAAAGTTATGAAAAAGCTCAAAAATTATTACCTAAAGCTTCGCTTATTCGCTTGTCGTTGGCGCAAGCCTTACTTGAAAGTGAGGATGAAAAAAATCTGGCAAAGGCGGTCAATCATTTGGAATATATTACAGAAACAGATAAATTATCGCCTGAAGCATGGTATTTTTTACATATAGCTTACGCGCGTGAGGGAAAAAAAGAGTTGGCAGATTATGCCAAGATAGAATATTCTTTCTTATTGGGCAAGGAAGCAGAAGTTAAAAAATTGTTGGAAAAAACGCAAAAAGCACTGAAAAAAGACAAGGTTAAATCTTTGCGTTTATCGGACATAGAAGATCAGTTAAAAAAAGAAGAAAAGGATTAAAAAATGTATCAAGATTTGTCAATATATCAAACAACGTTTAAAAATATCGTTTCTATGGAAGGAATTGCTTTGCATGCGGGCGTTCCTGCAACGGCGGTTTTAAATCCTGCACCGGTAAATACGGGAATTGTTTTCAGGCGTACCGATATTAAAGATAAAAACAATGTTATTCCAGCAACTTATATGAATATCGTTGATACAAGGCTTTGTTCTTGTTTCGGTAATGGGGACGGAGCGACAGTTTCTTTATCGGAACATTTGATGGCAACGTTGCACGCATTCGGAATCACAAATGCTTTTATTGATATTACCGGACCGGAAGTGCCTATTTTGGATGGTTGCGCAAATGGGTATGTGAAATATTTTGAACAAGCCGGTGTTACCCAACAAAGCGAAAAAAGACGTATTTTAAAAATTAAAAAAGAGGTTTCTTTTGTGGACGATAAAGGAAATAAAATTGTCATTATGCCGACAGAGCAGGGCTTTACAGTTGATTTTGAAAT
>JBJFAP010000147.1:0-1801 GCA_051887975.1 Alphaproteobacteria bacterium
TGGATTCTGTTATCGGCTTCTTTTTCTTCCAATTCAACACCATGTTTTTTGCGTGCCTGTAATTGCTTTATCTGTTCCAATCCGCCACGTAAATCGGCAGCCCTTTGAGGTTCTTTAAAAACCTTATCAGGACGATTTTGAAGTTCTTCTTGCATCGCTTCTTTTCTTGGTATTTCGGGCAATCCGACAGGATACAAAATGCGAAGTTCTTCATCACGTTGCGTCTTTTCATTGGGAAAAATAACATTGTTAAGAGATGGTTTTGTTGCAAATTCTTGAAGTTGGCGTTGTTTTTCTTGTTCTTGGCGACGTTGACGATCTTCAAGTTTACGAATCTTCAGCTGTTCTTTTAACAGCAACCGCTGTTCCTCTAATCCTTGACTTCGTGTTCTAACTGCAACATCAACCATAACAACACCTCATCTTATACACCTTAATTGTAGCATAAGTGTATCTTTTTGTCAAGCTTTATTTTATGCAAAATGTAAAAAAATATAAAAAATCTTTGCAATTTATTAAAAAGTATGTTATTAAAATCACAAGTTTTTAATAATAGGATAATAGGAGATTAAAATGTTTGAAGAAAAGGAAAAAATTCAAGAAGAAACAAAAAACATGATGGTAAAGTGGAAATCAAAGCGTGGTGCTTTGATTATGGCTTTGCATGAAGTGCAGGGTGCTTTCGGCTATGTGCCATGGGATGCTATGGAAGTTGTATCAAAAGAGTTGGATGTGCCGATGGCGCGTATTTATTCGGTTTTGACATTTTATAACTTCTTTAAATTGAAAGCTCCCGGGAAAGTTATTATTTCCATTTGTGATGGTACTGCTTGTCATATTAAAGGGGCTGCGGAAGTTATTGCCGCGTTTAAAAAAGAATTGGGTGTTAATGAAGCAGAAACAACACCTGATGGTTTATTCTTTTTACAGATTGTCCGTTGTTTAGGTTGTTGCGGATTGGCACCGGTCGTTGTCATCAATGGAAAAACTTACGGTAAAATGACACCGGAACGCGTTCCTGAAGTTATTCGTGAATGGCGCGAAACGATGGCTGATGAAAGTGTATAAAGGAGAATAAAATGGCTGAATTAACACAAGATCAAATTGAAAAGTTAAAAGCTTTAGGTCGTACCCAAAAAGAAAACTTAATTAAATTGGGTGAACAATTTAAAGAGGAAGTAAAGGACTATAAGGCATGTATTTACACTTGTAATGCAACCAGTTGCCATTCGGGCGGAGCGGCCGGTGTGATTGACGCATTCAAGGAAAGTTTGGAAGCCGCAGGATTAGCAAAAGATGTGCGTATGGTTTGTACAGGTTGTATGGGATTGTGCGCTTCAGGTCCTTTGGCTCGTATTGAAATTAAAGGAAGAAAGCCTTTCTTGTATCAACATGTAACGGCTGATATGGCAAGAATTATTGTTGCCGAACATGTTGCACCGGCGTTGCGTGATGGTCCTGACAGTGAATTAAAGATTTCTGATTTTTTGAAATCATAAGAATTGTCTTTGGATTTGCCTTTCTTTACAAAACAACGCAAAATTGTTTTGCGTTTGCTGGGACATTCTGATCCTGAAAATTTGGGCGAGTATGTGGCAAACGGTGGCTATCAAGGTTTGATGAAAGCTTTGACAATGAAACCGGAAGAAGTTTTGGATATGATTACCAAAAGTGGTTTACGCGGTCGTGGTGGTGGTGGTTTCCCGACAGGACGTAAATGGTCTATGTTAGCCGCATCTCCATTAGTTGATGGTGAAAAATTTATGGTTTGCAATGGTGATGAAGGCGATCCGGGAGCTTA
>JBJFAP010000148.1:0-8807 GCA_051887975.1 Alphaproteobacteria bacterium
TGGGGACAAGCAAATCCATCCGCTAATTTTTTATTACACTCAATTGTAATATCAACTATTGATGCATTTTCTATGGCATCGCACCAAGCAAAAGCACTCCACCAAGACATATTTGGTTTGCTTAAGCAATATTGCGTTTTTCCATCGGCCCCCGTCAGAATATAACCATTAGCTTCTTCGCAAGAAACTTTTGCATTCACTACATTTGATACAACAATTAAACTTAAAATCAATAATGTTTTCTTCATTTTTCTTCCTTTCTTTTTTTATTGTTTTTTTTGTCATTCTCGGGCTTGACCCGAGAATCTGTACGGATTGGATCTTCGGAACAAGTCCAAAGATGACTTTCTTATTTTTTTCGTATGTTTTCAAAAGCGGGCACTAATAACATAAAGCGTAGTCGTGGTCGGCGTTACGGGGGTCGTTGGGGTGGGTGTTGATATTACCAGTACCTGCATTCACGAAATACGCGTAAGTAGAACCGGACGGATTCGCAGTCCAGCATTGTTTGTCCGTAACGCCAGACTTTACCAAATTGCCACAAGCTGTATTTCCCGTTGCCCCATGCCATCCTTCGCATACTTCTTTCAAAGATGCAAGATGGCGTCCCTGCCGTTGACACCATGTAAATGCACTCCACCAGTTCATTTTTGACTTACTGATGCAATATTCATGCCCGTCAATGACACCTTCAAACACATTGCCACCTTCGCATTTTCCTTCGGCAAATGCTGTTGTTGCCGCTACTGTCATTAAAATTGCTAAAACTGTTTTCTTCATTTTTCTTCCTTTCTTTTTATATTGTTTTTTGTGGATTCTCGGGTCAAGCCCGAGAATGACGTTTTCTTTTTCGTGGATTCTTCGCCTACGGCTCAGAATGACGTTTTGTTTTTCGTGGATTCTTCGCTGTCGCTTTAAGATGACAATTCAAAATATTAACCGCGGGGACTAATAACAAAGCGCGTAGGGTGCGCTGGTACGGTTGAGGTGGATGACATTACCAGTATCTACATTCACGGTATACGCGAGAGTAGAGTTAGTTGTGTAAGTAGTCGCTGTCCACACCCAAGAGTAGAAAGACGATTCGCCGTTTGCAAAATTCAGACACTTCTTGTCACCTCCTGAACCGTCCCATCTGTCTTCCAGATTTTCGCTTTTATCACAAACTTCACTCATAGTCGCAAGGTGCATCCCCTGTACTTGACACCATGACAAAGCTGCGTACCAATTCATAGTAACTGTGCTTCGACAATACCTTTTTGTCGGATGTGCGCCCCTTTCAACAACGCCATTTGGACACCATTCGCTGTCCGATAAAGAACTTGTCGCGGTATCATCCGCCTTTGCGGATGTTGCAAAACACAAAATCAAACTGAAAATCAATAATAATTTTTTCATTTTTCCTCTTCCTTTCGTTCAATAAAAAAAATCGCCTGGGTAAATGGCGACTGGAAGCTGAAAACTATTTCTATGGAATAGCGGGCATATTTATCTGGATGGAATAAATCCATTCGACTTATTAGCCTCCTTCCAGTCATTGACCCGGAAGGAGTTTTACGCCAATCTGACTTGGCAACCATAGAAGAGGTTTTCAGTCCTCAAGGCAGACACCAACCTGCCCTATATTCAATTATAATAGAAACATTATAAATGTAAAGAAAAAAATTTATACAAAATTTATTTTCCTGTTTGTATTTTCCAAAGATGTGCATATGTGCCATCTTTTTTTAATAATTCTTCTGCTGTTCCCTGTTCGATAATCTGGCCTTTATCCAATATAATGATTCTGTCCATTTCCTTTAATGTTGACAATCTGTGGGCAATCGCAATTACGGTTTTTCCATTCATTAAATCACGCATACTTTTTTGAATAAATGCTTCTGATTCGCTATCAAGTGCAGAAGTTGCTTCATCCAAAATCAAAATAGGTGCGTCTTTTAAAATAGCCCTGGCAATGGCAATTCTTTGCCTCTGTCCACCAGACAACTTTATTCCGCGTTCACCAACCATAGAATCATATCCGTTTGGCAAAGCCAAAATAAAATCATCAGCATAAGCACGTTTAGAAGCATTTATTACTTCAGTTTTACCGGCTTTCGGATTACCATAGGCAATATTGTCAAAAACAGACCTGTGAAACAAAGTCGTATCTTGAGGAATAACCGCTATTTGACGACGCAAAGAATCTTGTTTGACTTTTGAAATATCTTGTCCGTCAATCAAAATAGCACCCGCATTGATATCATAAAAACGCTGTAACAAACTGACAAAAGTCGTTTTACCGGAACCGGAAACACCCACAAGCCCTATTTTTTCACCGGATTTAATGTGCAACGTAAAGTCGTTAAAAACTTTCTTTCTTGCATTATAAGCAAAATTGACGTGTTCAAAATTGATATTTGCTTTTAAAATTTTTAAATCTTTTGCATTTTCAATATCTTGAATTTCTTGAGGTGCGGACAAAAGCTTTAATGCATTTTCGATACTGCCGATCAATTTATTCCAATCCAACAAAGCAAACATTAAAAATTGGAAAACGTGCATAATATCTGAGATCAAAAATAACATAAAAACAATAGAACCTGCCGTAATTACTCCGCAATTCCACAAAAACAAAGCCAAAAGAATCATCGTAATTTGAAACAAGGCAATAATGATAAACTGTACAAAGCGCGAATTTTCTAATTTTCTTATTTTCAACATATCCGCATTTATTTCAGCGGACAAAACACCTTTTAACATTTTGTTCTCATAAGGAATTGCCGCAAAACTTTTTACCAACAAAGCATTTCCTAAAATATCCAAAAATCGTCCGGATGTTTGGCTTCTTTTTTCGGCACTGTCAACTGCATATGGCTTTAATCGATTGGACATCAGGTATAAGATTACCCCGGAAACAACCATCCAAAACAAAAACAATATCGCAAAAAGCGGATTCATAAGCCACAACATACAAAAAGTAATAATCAACAACAAAAGCGGTCTGTAAAAATCCCACAACAACTGTAAAAACATATCCGGCATATCCCGCGATAAATCATTTATTTTAGACCCAATACTGCCCGATGGCGTATCCGTTAAAAATTTCACAGAATGACCCAAAACATAATCTAACGCATCTTTTTTAGCCATTATTCCAATATTTACAATAATTTTTCGCGCTAAATACATACCGTAATAGCGCACAATATTATAAGCAAAACAGACCAAAATAAATAACAAAAAATAATGCCTTAATTCAGAAAACAAAACTTCTTTATTATTCAAATGTTCCGATATCACATCGATAATTTTCGAAAAATAATACGGCGATAACTTTTCAAAAAAAGTCCCCAACGCGATGGCGGGCAACATAAAAACAAGTGTTTTTTTAAACCTTTTTAAATACGAGAAAAAATAAGGACCAACCTTTGAAGGAACCGGGCGATTAACATCATTCATTCATCATTGCCTATAAAAGATTTTAAATAATCACGCACAGATTCCATTTCACAAACAAACGCTTCTTCTTTTGTTTTTTCGACAGGACTGACACCGCCTTTTTTCAAAGATTTTAAGTATTTTTTAGCACCTTTGATTGTATAACCTTGATTGTACAGTAAATCATAAATTTGTTGAATAAAAGCAACATCTTCAGCTCTGTAATAACGTCTTCTGCCTTCCCTTTTCATCGGTTTGAGTTGTGTAAATTGTTCTTCCCAAAAACGCAACACATGCGGCGGTACATTTAATAACGCAGAAACTTCAGAAATTGATTGATAAACAGCATCTTTTGTCATTTATTCATCCTTTTCATCCAAACGAACGTTGTAAAGAGATTCCTTTAAAGAAACTGCCGGCGTGAAAGTAACACTTCTGTGAGCTTTAATCGGATATTCCTGACCTGTTTTCGGATTACGGCCGATTCGTTGTTTTTTATCTTTTAACGAAAAAGTTCCGAAAGATGATATTTTGACATTGTTTCCGGCTTCCAAAGCTTTTACAATTTCTTCAAAAAACGAATCAACCAAACGTTCTGATTCGCTGAAAGAAAGTCCTAAATCATCAAATACAGCTTGCGCTAATTCTGCGCGTGTTAAATTTTTTTTCATTGTTTCCTCATGTTAAAGATTACCTTTTTCCTGTAAGTCTATACAGAAAAAAGGTAAATTGCAATATTTATTTGTGATTTTTTTAATATTTAAAAGTATCGTCCGGAGAAAAAATAATATCTTCCAATCCTTGTCTGATTTTTTCACACAAATCGTTTCGCGCCAGATTGATAGCCGATTCAATTGCATAAAAATATCCCAAAGCATCAGTTCCACCATGACTTTTAACGGAAATACCATTTAATCCCAAGAACATTGCGCCATTATAACGGCGCGGGTCAATGCGCTTTTTAATTCGTGCCAAAGTCGGCAAAAGGAACAAAGCCCCGATATAAGCTAAAATGGATTTACCGGCATAGGATTTAAAAATTTTTTTAACCATATGCGCTGTTCCTTCAATTGATTTTAAAGCAACATTTCCGGAAAAACCATCCGAAACAACAACTTGAGTCGTTCCCGCACCAATATCAAAGCCTTCCACAAATCCTTTGTAATTAACTTTATCTTTGTTTTCGCGCAAAATGTGAGCAGCTTCTCTGATTTCTTCACGCCCTTTCGTTTCTTCAGAACCGATATTAAGCAATCCAACGCTTGGATTCGGCTCATCATACATAATGCGATAAAAAACAGAACCCATAATCGCAAACTCGACCAAATTTGTCGCATTACATTCAGCATTTGCGCCTAAATCCAAAGCGACAACATCTTGTCCTTTAATTGCGGTCGGCATAGTTGCCACGATAGCGGGTCTGTCAAGGCCTGCCATTGTTCCAAGACAAATCTTGCTCATTGCCATCAATGCGCCCGTATTACCAGCAGAAACGACAGCAGCCGCTTCCCCTGTACGGACAGCATAAATAGCTTTCCACATACTGGTTTCACGACCATAACGAACAGCTGCCGATGGTTTATCGTCAGCTTTAACAACACTGGTTGTATGATAAATCTGATAGGCTTGTTTATCTAAACCGTTCTGTTCAGCCAATGGGGCAATTTTTGCTTCATCACCAAACAATAAGAAAAAGACATCAGGATACTTATCATGCGCCTTTTTCACCCCAGCAATGACGGCATCGGGTGCATTATCGCCACCCATCGCGTCAATAGAAACAACAAGCCTTTCAGCCATTATTTTTATTCCGCTTTAGGTTGACTCACAACTTCACGTTTGTTGTAATAACCGCAGGCTTCGCAAACGTGATGAGGACGCATCATTTCCCCACAATTTGGGCATTCTGTCATTGCGTTTGATTTCAATGCATCATGAGAACGACGCATATTTCTTCTTGATTTAGATGTTTTCTTTTTTGGTGTAGCCATTTTTATTTCCTTTCTTTACGCCTTTGCGCTTTTTACTTAATATCACAAGCTTGTATTTATACACATTTTTTTAATAAATGCAAGCTTTTTTTAACTTAAAATGGAAAATACTCTTTTTTTACCTGTCTGTCAAGTAAAAAATAAACAGCGTATGTACTTATTTTTCCCGCCATTTTCAAAGAAATGTTTTTTTATTATGTCATTCTCAAGGAAGTAAAACGAGAGAAGAATCCATTTCTTCCTTGTCATACTCGCAATTGTTGCGAGTATCCACAGAGATTCTCGGGTCAAGCCCAAGAATGACAATATTGACTTTTTTGGATTCTTTTATAAAAATCTAAATAGAAAAGTTTTCGCCCAAATATATCTTGCGGACTCGTTCATCTTTTACAATTTCATCAGGCGTACCTTCTTTAAGCATTATACCATCACTTAAAATATATGCTCTGTCGATAATTCCCAACGTTTCACGTACATTATGATCCGTAATTAAAACGCCAAGCCCTCTGTTTTTTAAATGTGCAACCAGATTACGAATTTCCGCAACAGCAATCGGGTCAATACCGGCCAAGGGCTCATCAAGCAAAATAAATGAAGGATTACTTGCCAAAGCGCGTGCAATTTCCAGACGTCTGCGTTCGCCCCCCGAAAGAGCTTTCGATGGAGTTTGCCTTAAATGAGAGATTGAAAATTCACCCAACAGCGCATCCAATCTGGCATTTCGTTCGACTTTATCTTCGATTGTCAATTCCAAAACCGCCATAATATTTTCTTCAACAGTCAAACCGCGAAAAATCGATGCTTCTTGCGGTAAATAGCCGATGCCAAGTCTGGATCGTTGATACATAGGCAAATTCGTAATATCGATACCATCCAAAAAAATTTGTCCGAAATTCGGTTGTATCAATCCGGTAATACAATAAAAACAAGTCGTTTTACCGGCCCCGTTCGGTCCTAACAAGCCAACAGCTTCGCCCTGCTTTACATTCAAAGAAATATCCCGCAACACCGTACGATTTTTATACGATTTTCCAATATTTTTAGCAATCAATCCTTGCATACCTTTTTGCATTTTTATTCCTTTTTCTTTAATTGCAAAGGCAAAAGTGTTCCTTTAACGCGATCTTTTCTTGAAGCATCTGTTTCTATTTGACTTGTGCCGTTTTTCATATCAATAATTGCTCTGTCGCCATTTACTGTTCCTTCGGCGCGTTTTACAACAACATTGCCTGTTATAAATGCTTTTTCTTTTATCATATCATAATAGGCTTCATTTCCTGTAATTTCCTCTGTTGGCGTCTTTATTTTAACATTTCTTTGAGCCTGTACGGAACGCAATTCATATTGATTTTTACCTGTCTGGTTAAAATAAGCTGTCAGTTCTTCACAGTAAACTTTGTTAATGCCATCATCAGATATAACCTTTTCAAACGCCGTTATGGTTTGCGTTTTTTGGCGTACTTCTGCGGATTTTTGCGCCAAAATAACCACATTTTTTTCCGGCGATTTCAAAGCAACACGCACAGGGCCTGAAAAATCCATTTCATTTCCATTTTGACGTATATCAAAACCCGTACTGTCCAAATCAAATTTTTCCCCACGAACACTTAACGGTTTTTTTCCATATGCTGTTTTGTTTTTGTAATCAACAACGACATCCGATGTTTGCGCTTGATATCCGTTATCAAACAAAACATCAACCAATTTTTTAAAGTTTACAATCTGCGTTGTTTCATAAAACAAAGCTTCCGGTGAAGAAGAAAACAATTTAAGCCCTGAAGAAAAAGTCATTTCTCCTCGTGGATTTTCCAATTGTACAATTTTATTTTGAGCATCAATTTGTGTTATTTGATCCGAAGATATTGTAAAAGGTTGCCCCTTTTCATCCTCTGAAACAAATTGCACCTTTGTCATATCAATTGAAGCTTGTATTTTCTTTTGACTGGCTGCGTTCTTTAAAGCACTTGAAATTAAATCCGCCCGCTTTGCTAATTGCGGCCAAACAAGCAATAACACCAGCATCAACATTGCCGAACCTGTCAGTAAAAGACGCAATGTTGAAACAAAGCGATGATGTTTATCTAAAGAATTAACAGCTTCCTCTATCAAAATTTAAGCAACTCCTGCGGCCAAACACTGATGAATGTGTAATAAGCCGACCGGTTTTTTACCATTCAACACAAATATATTCGTAATTTTATATTCGTTCAAAAGACGAACCGCTTCAACCGCCAACATATTTTCGTCTTCAATAACGTGCGGGTTTGAAGTCATTACTTGCGATGTTTTACGGGCCAATAAATCCGGACAAATATGACGTCTTAAATCGCCATCCGTAACCATACCAACCAATTCACCTTGGTTATTGACAACGCCCACACAACCCAACTTCTTTTTTGTCATTTCAACCAAAGTATCAGACATAGTGCTTTCATCACTAACCAATGGTAATTCATCTTCTTTTGCCATCAATTCGGAAACTTTTAACAACAACGCACCCAATTTTCCGCCCGGATGACGAATACCATATTGTTCTTTTGAAAAACCTTTCATTTCAAGCAATGTCATCGCCAAAGCATCCCCCATTGCCAAACTGACAGTTGTCGATGTTGTCGGAGCCATACCAAATGAACACGCTTCCTTAAATGGCGGATAACAAATAACAATATCAGAAGCTTTTGCGAGTGTACTTTGTGCATTACCGACCATACAAATCAATTTAATATTGAAACGACGTGAAAAAGCAATAACATCAGCTAATTCCTTTGATTCTCCGGAATAAGACAATGCTAAAATAACATCATCTGTTGTAAACATACCCAAATCACCATGGCTTGCTTCCGCAGGATGCACAAAAAATGAAGGCGTACCGACAGAAGCCAAAGTCGCAGCAATTTTTTTACCGACATGTCCGCTTTTTCCCATTCCGGTTACAATCACTCTGCCCTTTGTATTATAAATCAAATGCACTGCTTGAATAAAAGAATCTCCTAAATTATCCGCAACACTTTTTAAAGCATCTGCTTCCAAATTCAAAACATAGCGACCTTGCTTTAAAATTTCTTCATTATTCATAATTTTTTCCTTAATGTTCAAAAATATCCGGCTCATCAAAGCCTAACAAATCCAATTCGGCACGCGTTGCAATAAAATTAAAGCAAGCTTGAGCAAGATCTTTGCGCCCTTCACGCACCAATAACTTATCCAGTTTTTCTTTCAGTTCATGTAAATACAACACATCGTTTGCCGCATATTTTTTTTGAGCCGCTGACAATGTTTCAACGCCCCAATCCGATTGTTGTTCTTCCTTATCCAAAGTAACGCCTAACATTTCTTGACATAAAGATTTTAAACTGTGTGAAGCCGCGCAAGGACGCGCCAACTTATGGGCAATTT
>JBJFAP010000149.1:0-1794 GCA_051887975.1 Alphaproteobacteria bacterium
TTGATTTTTATTTACATTGTTTGGTGTTGAATCGTCGTCTTTAATTGTTACATCAGCACCAAAATTTGTATCAAATACCGCATTAAAACCTAAACGACGCAAAGCAGCATATATTTTGCCCGTTGTCAAAGTTCCCGGCTTTAAACCGAAAGCTTCACCGATTGCAACACGAACAGCCGGCGCAATTTGCACAACACAATAAGTGTCTTGATCTTGCAACATATTCCATACAGCTTCCGTATCATCACGTTCTGTTAAAGCACCTGTTGGGCAGTGAGCTGTACATTGTCCGCATTTAATGCAAGGGCTGTCGCCCAATTTTGCTTCCGCCGCCGGAGAAACATGTGAATTGATACCCCTTTGCAACATAGAAAGTGCATAAACATTTTGAACATTTTGGCAAACTTCGACACAACGTCCGCACTGAATACATTTGCGCGGATCCAAAACGATTGATTTTGTTGTATCATCAATCGGCATTTCATTTCTGCCTTTAACGATACTTTTAAAACCGACATCACGAATACCGAAATCAGCGGCTAATTTACGCAATTCACAAGAATCATTTTTCAAGCAAGTCAAGCAATCATTCGGGTGATTACTTAAAGTCAGCTTTAAAACCGTTCTGCGCGCTTCGATAATATCGGGATCACGCGTAATGACTTGCATACCTTCTTCAACCGGAGTGCAACAAGAACGAAGCATTCTGCCGTTTACTTTGACAATACAAATACCGCAAGACGCTGTTGGAGGCAAATCCGGATGATGACATAATGTCGGTATTTTAATTTGTGCGGATTTTGCCGCATCCAAAATAGACGTACCTTTTTCGACTTCAACTTCTTTATTATCAATTGTTAATTTGACCATTTTTCACCTCTATTTCGTATTAATATTGCATGCCGCGGGTTTGGCTTCTTGCTTTTGATCAGGTTCATTACCATCAATCAACAAAGCATCATATTCATTTTTAAAGAACTTCATTGTGGATAAAACCGGATTTGGAGCCGTTTGTCCTAAACCGCACAATGATGCTTTCTTCATCGCTTCACCGATTTCTTTAATTTTTGCAATATCCGCTTTTGTACCTTTACCATCAGCAACTTTTTTCATCAATTGCAACATTTGGTATCCACCAATACGACAAGGCGCACATTTACCGCAACTTTCATCAACCGTAAAGCCCAGATAAAACTTGGCGATTTCGACCATACTGTCATCTTCATCCATAACAATCATACCGCCTGAGCCCATCATCGAACCGATTTTTTTCAATTCTTCATAACACAAAGGTAAACTAAATTCTGAAGCCGGAATAACGCCACCGGAAGGACCACCCGTTTGAACCGCCTTAAACGGCTTTCCTGAAGATGTGCCGCCACCGATATCTTCAACCATTGTACCTACCGTTGTTCCCATCGGAATTTCGACCAAACCGGAGTGTTTAACTTTACCGGTCAAAGCAAAAACTTTTGTACCTTTGGAAGTTTCTGTACCAACTTCACTAAACCATTCAGGACCATTGACAATAATTGGCGCAACGTTTGCCAAAGTTTCAACGTTGTTAATCGCTGTCGGCTTGCTAAACAAACCTTTTTGTGTCGGATATGGAGGACGCGGATGTGGTGTACCTCTGTTTCCTTCAATAGAGGCTAACAAAGCTGTTTCTTCACCACAAACAAAAGCACCGGCACCATAGCGAATATCCGCCATAAAGTTAAAGTCTGTCCCGAAAATGTTTCTGCCCAAAATACCATACTTTTTAGCTTGTTTAATCGCTAATTCCATTCTTTG
>JBJFAP010000150.1:0-1780 GCA_051887975.1 Alphaproteobacteria bacterium
CGACAGAAAAGCCATATCATCATGCTTTTCAGGTTCGTTATTTTGTAAAATACCGGCATATTTTTCAACACGAAAGAAAAAATGAACGAATGTTTTACTGGGTTCTGTTAAAACAAATTTTAAGTCTTGTTTTTTGACAATGACATTTAATTCTTCCTTAATCTCACGAACAGCCGCATCTAACACACCTTCGCCTTCATCCACATGTCCGCCGGGCAGCATATAAAAACCATCACATGCACCCGTATGTCCACGCTTTAGGAACAAATATTTACCATCATTTTCAAACAAGAAAACAACAGCTATCTTTTTTGTTTCGTGTTCCATTACCTTTAAGCCTTTTCAAAGAATTTTGTCAGTAAGATAAACAATACTGCAAGACTGACAATCAATAATAAATTGATAACAAATGTGATTTTAATTAATGGAAACAAAAGCATACTTAAAAGGCTTTCAAATATAATCACCAAGGCAGACAATCGCTTTGATTGATCCGAATCCAAGCTGATACCGAACAATCTGCTGAAAGGTTCGACAAACAAAGACAAAATAAATGCCGCAAAAACAAATATAACAAAATAAGCAATTGCACCAACACATGCCACAGTCATTAAAATCGATTGCCACATAGCCTTAAAATTGACGTTTTGTTGAGATAAAGAACCATTTTCATTAAAGCCGTTAATATCAATACCATCTTTTTCCATCTTCTTAATGACAGGAACTAATTTATCAATAACCGATCCGTCAGCAATATCTTTTTTTGTAATAGTCAAATTGCTTATCGGATAATTTATCATCAAAATTTTTCCTTCATCAGTTCGCAAAGCCACAGATTTTTGACCAAAAATAATACCTTCTTGTGTTAATTCGGTTGTATTTATATTGTCGCTTAACGTATCTACAATCAATTGTAAAGAATGACCTTCATCATCTTCGACATAAATCACAGAATGTGCTTTTGGCAAAATCAATTCGCCATCTTTAAATTCAATCGGAAAAACTTTGGCAACTTCGTTTCCGCTTTCATCATACAACACCGCCTGTTCATCCAATGCGGAAATAATTGCCGCTTGACCGCCTTTTTCTTCGATACTATCAAGCCAACTTTTTTTAAATTGTGCCGGCAACATAGCCATTACAAAGGGCAAATAAAAATATAAGATGAAAGCCAAAATAAAGCTGTACAATAACAACAAACGTTTACCATAACCTTTTCCGTTTTTAATAAAAGATGTAAAAATCATAATCATTATCCTTGTTAAAACTACATATTGATGACTTTATATATCTTTTATTATGTTGTCAAATATTTTTTCTTGCTTACTTAATTTTTTCGTTATCATACGATTGAAACGGGGCGAGGTCCGTTTTAAGGTTTGAAAGCCTTTTAAGAGTTGCCGATTTGATTTTCGGTAAGCATCCCCTTTCCGGTTGAATGACCGGAAGGCGGTTTAATAAGTTGGCCTTTACCAACCAATACCCGCACGATTATTCTGAATAGCTTTCAACTTCAACTTGCCATTCACCACATCGATTTTTTATTATAGAAAAGGATGTTATAATAAAAATTTTATTATTTGCATTAAGTTTTGTTATTTTGTCAAATTCTGTATATCCAACGCATTCGGCCGAACCAGTGATAATCCTTTTCATGTGCTTTGTTATTAGCATAAAAAAATCCCCTGATTTAACAGGGGATTTAAATTATTCGTTTTCGGATTCGATTGCTGTAATTTCTTCCTTTAATTTCAATTTTTGTTTTTTCCATTCTTGAATA
>JBJFAP010000151.1:0-1779 GCA_051887975.1 Alphaproteobacteria bacterium
GACTCTTATTCAATACAACAATCAACTGCTTTACGGACAAAAGCTTTCATTTTTGCAAGCGCGCCCTTTGGTTCTTCTTCTTGTTTTTCCGGCTTGACAGATGGCATCACTTTATCCAACTTTTCGGACAAAGCTTTTACATCTTCTTTTTTATCTTCAATCCATTTGACATCATCGACATTCAGCATATTCATATTTAATCCCCAAAACAGGCAATACAAATCATAAGCTTGACCGAATAATTTATAAGCTTCTTGAGGATGATTCAAACTTTGTTGCTTAGTACCGACTTCCATCAAACGCATAGCACTTGCAAGCAAATGTTTTGAAATGCACCACACTTCGCCTTCGTAAGCGGGAATAATTTTTTGCATAAGCGTTTTACGCAATTCCCTGACATCTTGGATTAAATCATAAAAAGAATTCTTACCTGTTTTTGCACCGGAAAACACCAAATGTTCTTCAATAGAAATTAAATTCATAATCGCAATCGTTAAATCCTGATCAGAAGACAAATCCTTTGGATTGACTTTTTTCGTTGAGTCGATTTTTTCAACAAATTCTTTAACACTTTTTATTTTTTGCATATTCCGCCCTTTCACATTACCAAAATAATACATACCCTAAACAATAGATATGAAAAAGTCAATATATTTTTGCTTGAAATAGAATGTCATCAATCCGATTAAACAAAAAAATAATATTTTTTTGAACTTGTCATTAACCGTTATTCAACAGACACATCTGTAAATCCGCCCATTAACGGCAGTGGATCAAACGTTATTTTTATCAATCAAGTTCTTCATCATCATCTGTTGATTGTATAAAGATAAAAACACCCTCGATTCGGGGGTGTTTTTTGTGGTTATAAAAAAACGTCATTTTAAAGAAAAGCGAACAACTCACTTGAACATAACAAAAGTGAGGGCTTTTTTCATTTAAATCCTTATTCCATACCCAAAGCGGCTTTGTAAGATTCCAATAAAAATTCCGTTTCGGCTCTGTCTGCCGGATTCATTTTACGCAAACGCAACACTTGACGCATTACCTTCGGATCGAAGCCGTTTCCTTTAGCTTCTGCATAAATTTCGCGCAAATCGGCACGCAAAGCTTTGATTTCTTCTTCCATATGTTCGATTCTGTCAAAATATGAATTGAGCTGATTCGAATCGACTCCACCCACTTGCGTTTTATTTTCTTCTGTCATTTTTTACTCCCTTTTCAATGATATTATCTAAACAATTTTCAAGTTCATCAAAGCTGTCCACTTCGACAAACGGAACACTTGCAACAAATCTTTTATTTTCTTTTCAATCACAAAGCTTTCTTCTTGGCTTGTAAGGCGTCCCTTTGATGTATCGTATTTCGGATTATATTTCAAAAGAACATTCGTTGAATTAAAAGATTCGTGCGCTTTTAAAACTTCCTGTTCAAAAGTTAAATTCGGATTATTTTGGCGATACCTGTGATAAACAATATCCAACAACAACGGAAAATCAACCATAACAAAATCCGTCTTTGTATCGGCTTGTTTAATACGCCTTAACTGTTCTGCAAATAACTTTTTTTGATTTTTTGGCTTTTCCAAATCGCCCTGCAAAATCAATTCGGAAGCATATTCTTGAACGAAATGCGCGGAAAAACCCTTTTTCTTGGCGCGAACAAAAGCTTCTGCCATGGCATTTTTTTTGCCGCTTGCCGGCGCGCCAAAGAAATTGATTATCCGCGTCATTTTTTTATTTTTTATCCACCGGAATGATTTTGACAGCCGTTGCGATG
>JBJFAP010000152.1:0-8698 GCA_051887975.1 Alphaproteobacteria bacterium
AATTTTATCGGGCTTTGTTTGATAAAATATGTATATGCAAGTGAGGAACTTCCTGTCCGGAACCTTTCCCCACATTCACCACCAAACGATACCCCGCGTTAATAACATCTAATTGTTCGGCAACATGATGAACGGCATCAAAAATACCTTTGATTTCATCGGCTGTTGCTTTTTTCATTAAATCATTAAAATCTTCATACGGGCTTTTCGGAACAATCAAAGCATGTGTCGCAGCTTTTGGTTTAATGTCAAAAAAGCTGATGACATAATCATCTTCATAGATAACATCTGTTGGAATTTCTTTTCTTAAGATTTTTGCAAAAATATTTTGATTATCATACATAATTTTATCCTTTCATTCTTCTTTTTTAAAAACAAACAACTTGTCATCAACAGGAACGTTCATTTTTGTTTCGTACAGACCAACGGTAGACTTAATTCCCTTTGCATCTATCAATTCCCATTGTCTGAAATCCACAGGGTCAATGCCGGTAATAAGCGTTAATTCCCCCAATTCTTCTTGCCCCGTTTTGACAGCAGAAATACGATACTCGTCCAAGTCTTCTTCGATATTCGTAACGGTAAATTCCGGATCATCGAATGTAAAGTCCGGTTTTAACAAAATTGCTGCCGGTGTTTGGTCAATTTCCAAATAAGATACTTGATCAAAGCTTTTATCGTAATAAATAAAATACGAACCATCAGCCACGAACTCCAATTCAACCGGCGCATCATAAATCAAGCGCATTTTGTTGGGGCGGGACAGATAAAAATTGCCGTGCTTCATAAAATCGCCATCCTTGCTGACAAATTCGGAAAAACGGCTTTCCATCGTTTTTATAGAGTGCAACATTTTTTCAACCTTGTTCAACACCTCGCGGTTTTCTTTTGTCTCCCATTTTTCAGGCACCGTCGCATGCGCATTAAATGCGGTTAAGATAAATAATAAACAGTATAAGATTTTTTTCATTTTTCCTTTTCCCATTCTGATTTTAATTTTGAATACAAATACATATCACGATAAGAATTAAATGCCGGATTATAATGCCACTGACGCATAGTTCCTTCTTTTATATATCCACAACGGACAGCTACTTTTTCAGAGGCTTTATTTTCCACATCCATAACTATTGTAAAACGATTAAATCCACGTTTAAAAAAGTTATCCTCCACAGCCTTAATAGCCTCTGTCATATAACCTTTTCCTGTATATTTTTCAGCTAGCCAATACCCGATATCTGCCGATTGTGTTTCATAGTCCATGCTATGCAAATCACAAGCACCTATAAAATTACCATCTTTAGTCCATATGGAATAACAAGGACCATCCATATTTCTCCACTTTTCATTCATTTTTGATATCCAAGCATATTCATCCTCGGGTGCCATTGCAATTCGCATTCTTGGGAGAAAACGTGTTAAAAAATCCCAATTTTGTTTAATCGTATCATAGAGCATAATCGCTGTTTCAAATGTTAACTCATACCGCTTTAAAACCAAGCGTTCGGTTTCTATTTTTTCATCAAACGGAATTTTTTCCATTAACTTTCTCCTTGTTGTTTAATAATTTCGCGTTTGCCCGTTGGAGAGGCGGCCGTAATAATTCCCTCACGTTCCATACGGTCAATTAAATCAGCGGCTTTGTTATATCCGATACGAAATTGCCTTTGAACATAACTGATAGAAGGCTTTTTGTCGCGCAAAACCACTTGAACCGCTTGTTCATACAAATCACCGCCATCCGAACCACCGAAAGACGTTTTGTCAAACACTGCACCACCGTCTGCACTGTCCATTGCTTCATCATCGATCATCACTTCATCATTGTATTCGGCTTCTTGTTGCGTTTTTAAATAAGACACCACGCGTTCGACTTCATCATCACTGACAAAAGGTCCGTGCACACGCTTCGGACGCTTGCCCGATGGCATAAACAACATATCACCACGACCCAAAAGTTGCTCCGCACCCTGCTCACCTAAAATCGTACGGCTATCGATTTTGCTGGTAACTTGGAAAGAAATACGGCTTGGGAAGTTTGCTTTAATTGTACCGGTGATGACATCTACGGACGGACGTTGCGTTGCCATAATCAAATGAATGCCGGAAGCACGCGCTTTTTGTGCAATTCTTTGAACAGCAATATCGACTTCCTTTCCTGCCGTCAACATTAAATCCGCCATTTCATCCACAATCACAACAATATAAGGCAACGGCTTTAAGTCAATTTCTTGCGTTTCAATAACCGGATGACCCGTTTCGGGATCAAATCCTGTTTGAACTTGACGCGTTAATTTTTGACCGGTTGCAATGGCTTCTTCAATCTTTTTGTTATATCCGTCAATATTACGCACGCCCATAGTTGCCATGGCGCGATAGCGATTATCCATTTCTTTTACTGTCCACTTCAAAGCAACGATCGCCTTTCCCGGTTCGGTTACAACCGGTGTCAATAAATGCGGAATACCGTTATACACTGATAATTCCAACATCTTCGGATCAACCATTATCAATTTACATTGATCCGGTGTAAAGCGATATAACAATGACAAAATCATTGTATTGATACCAACGGATTTACCGGAACCGGTTGTGCCTGCAACCAACAGGTGCGGCATTTTTGCCAAATCTTCAATGACCGAATTGCCTGCAATATCTTTTCCTAAAATCAAAGGGAGTGCCCCTTCTTTTTGCATAAATACATCTGTATCGACAATTTCTTTAATAAAGACAGTTTGACGAATTTTATTCGGCATTTCAATACCGATAACAGAAGTACCGGGTAAAACCGCCATACGAACGGAAATAACACTCATTGCGCGCGCCAAGTCTTCCGCAAGCCCAATAACACGCGCAGTTTTAATCCCTGCCGCCGGCTCAAATTCATACAACGTTACGACAGGCCCCGGACTGACACGCACCACATTTCCTTTAACACCAAATTCCATCAAAATGCTTTCCAATTTTCTGGAAACTTCCTCCATCTGATCCTTTGTCAGCAACTCCTTTCCTTGAGCTTTCGGATTATCCAACAAACTGGCAGGAGGCAAAACAAATCCTCCCATATTTTTGACAGGCTTTACAACAGATGCTTTTGTCTTTTTTTCTGGAGTTGTTTTTTCTTTTTGTACAGGTGTTGTTTTTATGGGCTTTTCAAAAGAAGGTGCTTTTTCAACCTTTTTATGTCTTAAAATATATTTTTTAAAGAACCAAATCGAGTACGAGTAAATCCATTTTGACATAGTTATTACCGGCAAATCCAAGCAAAAGATCAAACCACAAACAACACCCGCCCACAAAAGCACATAAATACTGTCGTGAAACGGAGGGATTACTTTATAACACAAAATGCCGATAAAACCGCCTCTGTTGCCATAACGAGCCAATAAAAAACTTGCCATAAATATGCAAAAAACACCAATTAACCGCTTTAACCAAACCAAAGATCTTTGTTTATTAAACAATAAAAAAACACCGTGCATAAGAATAAACAGACACAATAAAACAGCCGAAAATCCTATACTTTGCAATAAAATATCACTTACATAAGCCCCGACAATACCCAAATAATTTTTAATTGGTCCGTCAGATACAACATTCAAACATGTATCCGTTCCCGAATAAGAAAACAAGCAAACACCCAAAGCCAATGCACAAACAATCCACAATAATGCATATAGTTTTTGAAATATTTTTTTCAGCATTTTTGTTTTCCTTTATCCAAAATTTCATCCGTCAAGGACATTTTTAATATCGTTATTAACACTTGTACAGATTCATTAAAATCAACACATTCCAAAACTGCTTGTTTTTCCATAAAATCCAAAGGTAAAATTGATACAAGCGTTGCAAGCAATCGTCTGCACGTCATTTTTGAAAACAAATGAACATCAATATCTATGTGTCTGTTGTATAAATACGTCTTTAATATTTCTAATAAAACGGATTCTTTTTCCATATTGATGCTTTCAAAGTCTTGTGCAAAACGTAAAAAATTAACCTTTGCCATCTCATATGAATCTTTTGAAAAATATGATGATACATCAAAACGACAAATACCCACCAATGAAAGGGTCAAACTGCCATCATCATTTTCATTAAAACCGCAAATTCTGCCAACGCATCCTATTTTTAAAAGCGTTTGCGCACTCTTTGGTAAAACTGCAAAAACACGTCCATGAGATAACGCAAAAAAAACCTGCGCAATTTGCTTGATATCCGTCATTCGTATTGATAATTTACCTTCCGGCAATAAGAAACCTTCAGGCAAAGCCAATACGGGCAATTCATTCGGCAAAGTTCCTATATTCAAATCGAAAAACTGCGCAACACTCATTTATCAACCATTTTTTTGAACAACATAAAAATGCTTCTTATCGTGAACTGTCAAATCAGACCCTTCTTGCATTACAGAACTGGACAAAACCGTAAAGCCATTTTCTTTTAAAACATCACGCACATATGCCGAACTGAACAAATAATTATATGGCGGATAAAGAATTTGATCGTCTTTATTCAGTCCGTTAATTTTGATTGAAAAAAACATCAATCCTTTCGGCTTCAACGCTTTTGAAAAAGCCGCAAATGCTTTGTTTAAATCACCAAAATAAGGCAAACTGTTAGCGGCTATCATCGCATCGTAGTATTCTTGCTTATTCGATAAAAATTCGATAGCATCCATATGAGATAAGTTATTGTACAATTTTCTTGTCTTAGCTATATTTAATAATTCAGCGGAAATATCCACCCCATCAAAAGAACCATGTTCTGTGTACTCGCGTACAGGAGATGCCGCCAAACCGGTCCCGCACCCTATATCCAAAACTGTCAAATCTTTTCGTCCGGCAAGATAAGAATGCATTGCGCTTTCCAACACATTGATAAAAGAAATAGCCTCTTCTTCCGCACTCGTATCAAATACATTTGCAATATCATCAAAAGCACGCGCCAAAATTCCCGCATTGATTGGTGTATAATCCAAATTATGACGCATAATATTATCATAAACTTCCCTTGAAAAAGCACTGGAAAAAACTTTCATCCATTCGCCTGTCCATGCTTCAACATCTTTTAACGGAACGCCGTTTTGCATAAAAAAGCACAACATACATGCCATCTGCAAATGCAATGCACCATTTTTTTCCTGTTTTTCCAACAACTTCATCATCAACTTAACAGCGTCTTCCGGTTCTTCTTGTTGACTGTAAAGTTCAGCAACATACGCACCCAACGGTATATTGTCCGGCATAAATTCATATGCGTGATGATACGGATACATTGCCTGTTCTGGAAAACCGAGTAAAGACAAAATATTACCGCAAATTAAATACGGATCAGGATATTCAGGCGCCATCAATATAGCCGCATCCGCAGCATTCAAAGCACCGACATAATCTTTTAAATCAAACAATGTTGCGGCATAATTCGTCCGCGCTTTAATGTCATTTGGATCAAGTAATATTGCCCAACGATATGCTGACAATGCGCCTTGTAAATCTCCTTTATAGCGCAACACATTTCCTCTGTAAAAATATAAAGGCGGAAAATCGGGGTTGTCGTTCATATATGAATCTATTTCCTGCAATAAAGCATCATATTGTCCTGATTGTTCCAAGACATCAAAACGTTCAATTAAATCTTTTTGTGTTATCATTTTGTATCCTATCCGCATAAAGTTAATAAAATTCCCGCTGCAATAGCCGAACCGATTGCACCGGCGACATTCGGCCCCATCGCATGCATTAATAAATAATTTGAAGAATCAGCTTCCAATCCTAATTTATTTGAAACGCGTGCCGCCATAGGTAAAGCTGATACACCAGCAGAACCGATTAAAGGATTGATTTTATTCTTACTAAATAAATTCATCAGCTTTGCCATCAAAACACCGGATGCTGTGCCCAAAGCAAAAGCCAAAGCCCCCAAAATTAAAATAAACAATGTTTTTGGAACTAAAAATGCCTCGGCCGTCAATTTTGAACCGATTGATAATCCCAAAAAAATTGTTGTTATGTTAATCAATGCATTTTGTGCTGTTTCGGATAAACGACCTGTTACGCCACTTTCACGCAATAAATTTCCAAACATTAACATTCCCAACAACGGCGTTGCTGATGGAAAAAACAACGCACATAAGAACAAAACAACAATAGGAAATAAAATGCGCTCTGTTTTTGATACTTCCCTTAATTGAGGCATTTTAATTTGCCTTTCTTTTTGTGTCGTAAGCGCACGCATAATCGGGGGTTGAATAATGGGAACCAATGCCATATAAGAATATGCCGCAACGGCAATAGCCGCCAATAAATCAGGGGCTAATCGCGCAGTTAAATAAATAGAAGTCGGACCGTCCGCCCCACCGATAATTGCAATAGATGCGGCCTCTTTCAAAGAAAAAGCAATACTGGGAAAAAGATCTGATAAAAACAAACAACCTAACAATGTACCAAAAATGCCGAATTGAGCTGCTGCCCCCAAAAGAAAAGTTTTCGGATTTGCGATAACAGGTGAAAAATCCGTCATTGCACCGACACCCATAAAGATAAGCAAAGGAAATACTGTATTTGTAATTCCCATTTGATACAAGATATAAAGCAACCCTGCCGGACTTTGAGCGCTTCCGGCTTCTGCCAATCCGGCAAAAGGAATATTTGCCAAAATGCCACCAAATGCAATCGGGACAAGCAATAAAGGTTCAAATTGCTTTTTTATCCCTAAATAAAGCAACAAAAAGCAAACACAAATCATCACCAGTTGCCCTATACCGATAGGCAATAATGATTCCTTTACGAATGAAAGATTGCCGAAAAATCCGTATAAACCCGTTTGTTGCCACAATTTAAAAATAAAATCTGTATTCATTTTGCCTACCTTATCTGCAACAATTTTTGCCCAGCTGATACTTGCGCACCACGTTCAACGAACAAAGTTTCGACCGTTCCGGATACCTCAGATTTAATCGGATTTTCCATTTTCATCACTTCCAAAACCAGCAATTCTTGTCCTTCTTTTACAACATCGCCCACCTTGACATTTAACTTGCTGACCGTTCCCAACATCGGTGCGTTAACAACCGTTCCATTTGCGGATGCACTTTGACTTACGGCCGGCTGCGAAGATTTTTCGTGTTCAACAGAAAATGCGTAAGTTTTACCATTCACAACCGCCTGATTTTCTTTAATTTCCACTGTAAACGTTTCATCATTCAATCGAATTGTTTGAACACCCGAAAGCTTATTTTGTTGAGGCTTTTCTTTGTAACGAACAGAAACTTTTCCCTCTCCCTTCAAGAAACAAATTCCTTTATCCTTACAGGTAGCTGCAATAAAAATATTTTCATCTGTTATCGGCAATTTATTTTCATTCAATAACACGGTTGCCGCCTTTATTCCTTTATTCGGATCTTTGTCGTTTAACAAGCGTGGAGATTGCTTTGTCGGACTTAAATGTAATTGTTCAGAAGCAATCTTAACAACTTCCTTATCCGGCTCTTTCGGTGTTTTTCCGAAATATCCCAAAACCATTTTACCGTACCCTTCCGCAATTTTTGCCCATGGACCGATAATGACGTTATTAAATGCTTGTTGAAAATAAAATTGAGAAACCGGAGTTACAGAAGTTCCAAAACCACCTTTACGGACAACTTCTTCCATAGCTTCAATAATCTCTTGATATTTGTCCATAATACCATTATCACGCAACATTTGCGTATTCGATGTCAATGCGCCGCCCGGCATAGGACTCCACACTATTCTGGGATCAACGCTTGTGGCTTCTGGTGGCAAGAAATAATCACTTAAAGCCTCTTTAAACGCATCTTCAACTTTCATCAGCGCATCAATGTCAACGTCCAATTCATAATCTGTTCCGCGCAAAGCATGCCATAAAGTCGCAACATCCGGTTGACAAGTTCCGCCCGAAACCGGTGCAAGTGATAAATCGACAATGTCTGCACCAGCCTGCACAGCAGCCATATAGCACGCAGTCCCGATACCGGCTGTTTCATGGGAATGAAATTCAATCGGTGTTTTCACGCCGACCAAATTTCTGGCTCTCATGATCGTTTCATAAACAACGGATGGCGTTGTTGTACCGGAAGCATCTTTAAATGCCAACGAATGAAAAGGAATCTTTTCTTTTAAAACTTTTTTCAAAACCTGTTCATAAAATTCAGGTGTATGAGCCCCTTCACACCCCGGAGGCAACGACATCATTGAAATTGCCAACTGGTGATGTAAACCGGCATCCACAATACATTTTCCGCTATAAGCCAAATTGTCAGGATCGTTTAATGCATCAAAATTACGAATCGCTGTTACACCGTGCTTTTTAAATAATTCTGCATGCAATTTAATTATATCAGAGCTTTGACTTTCCAAACCGACAACATTTATACCCCGCGCCAATGTTTGTAAAAAGGCATCCTCACCGGCTACTTCACGAAAAGAATCCATTACGTCAAACGCATTTTGATTTAAGTAAAAAAACGCAGATTGAAAAGCCGCCCCGCCCCCCGATTCGAAACGATAAAGACCTGCCTGCTTTGCCATTTTTACAATTGGCAAATAATCTTTAGGTAAAACTCTTGATCCGAAAACGGATTGGAAACCATCCCGAAAAGCAGTACATAAAATTTGAATTTTCTTCTTTTTGCGTGCAACCATTACTTTTTACCCCCTTGTAAAGCAACACCGATAAC
>JBJFAP010000153.1:0-1767 GCA_051887975.1 Alphaproteobacteria bacterium
TCATTCAATTTCTCCTATCAAATTATCCATACTGGCTAAATCTTTTGTATCATAAGACGTTTTTTCTTTTTCCGTTTTAGATACTTCAGATACATTCTGTGTTGGTTTTTCTTTAACTTCTATTGTTTCAAGGATCCTTTCTTGTTGTGCTTGGGATGCTTGGACACCCTTTAACCAATCCTTTGGTATCAAGCTGTCAACATACGGTTGAGTTGCTGCCAAATACGGCAATAAAAAGTTCTTTTTCGTATAACGTTCCATCGCGTGTTCTGACAAAGCAAAAGCACAGAAAAAATAAATTCCCAAAACAACGATAACGCCACGCAAAACACCAAAAACAAATCCCAATGTTCTGTCCAATCCGCTTAAAACACTTTTGCGCAATCCTTTATTGATTTTTGCCGTAATCAAAGTACAAACAATCAAAACAACAATAGCAATCACAATTGCCGACACAGCATCAGCAAGTTGCGGATTTGAAATAAATTTTGATGACAAAGGACGACACAAAAACATCCCAAAAAAGCCACATAAAATGGCTAAAGCCCAAGAAACAAGCCCTAAAAGTTCACGCACCAAACCGCGATACAAAGCAAAAAGCCCAGAAAAAACGATAATACCGATAATAATAAAATCTATCAATCCCATTTTTTACCCCTTTATAAAAAAATCAACCAAAGTTTTCAAATGCCCGACCTCATGAATATTCATTGTTGTTTGAATCTTTTTCTTTGTCGAATGTTGCGGAGGCATCATGGCTTTTCCAAATCCCAATTTTGACGCTTCTTTCAAACGCAAATCCATTTGAGGCACTGCTCTTGCCTCCCCTGACAAACCGACTTCACCAAAAACAACCATATCAGCCGGAACGGGTTTTTGCGTTAAAGAAGAAACAACCGCCGTTGCAACCGCCAAATCAGCAGCTGGTTCTGTAATTTTTAAACCGCCAGCAATATTTAAATAAATATCCCGATTATTTAAAACAAGTCCACATCTTGCTTCCAAAACAGCAAGAAGCATATTTAATCTGCCCAAATCCCAACCGACAACGGCACGTCTTGGATTCGTTCCCGAAGACGGTGCAACCAAAGCTTGTACTTCAACCAAAACAGGACGACTGCCTTCTATTCCCGCATAAACACATGAACCGGAAATATTACCTCTGCGTTCTGCCAAAAAAAGTGCTGACGGATTCGGTACTTCCGTTAAACCTTGTTCCGTCATTTCAAAAACACCGATTTCATCCGTTGCACCAAAGCGATTTTTAACCGCGCGTAAAATACGGAAATGATGTCCTCTGTCGCCTTCAAAATAAAGAACCGTATCAACCATGTGTTCCAAAACGCGCGGACCTGCCAAAGTACCTTCTTTTGTAACGTGCCCGACAAGAAACAAGACAAACCCTTTTCTTTTGGCAAGCTGTATCAATTCATGACCGGCAGCTCTGACTTGTCCAACTGTACCGGGGGCAGAATCCAAAGTATCCACAAACATTGTTTGAATTGAATCAATAATAACCAAATCGGGCTTTTCGCTTCTTATGGTTTCTATTATAATGCCAACATCTGTTTGAGCAAGTATTCCTAAATTAGAGGTTGTTATGCCAAGGCGATTTGCTCTCAATTTAATTTGATTAGCTGATTCCTCTCCGCTGACATACAAAATGCTTTTATTTTTGCCGATAAACTGACAGGCTTGAAGAAGAATAGTTGATTTACCTATTCCGGGATCTCCTCCTATTAAAACAAGGCTCCCCTCTACTATTCC
>JBJFAP010000154.1:0-1738 GCA_051887975.1 Alphaproteobacteria bacterium
AACTAATTGACTATTAAATAATTCCATATCAATGATTTCCGGATTATTGTCATCTACAGACCCTTTCGCTATTACGACATCTTGCCCATTATATAAAGCCCAACGACCAGCGTTTTGATTTCCCTTTACGACTATTTTATATAATTTTTTCCCTTTTTTTATGTTATGTAAAAAAATTTGAGCCGCGATATTTTCTCCGTTAAATTCTCCGTTTATCGTTGCTTTGTATTTTGCTGAACAGGTTAAACTTCCCTCAAAGCCCTTTTCTTTAAACGTCAAAGAGCCTTTTACTTTTTTTTCATCAAGCTTAATGGTAATTGCTATTTTAACAGAAAGCTTTTCAAAAATTTTATTCACATCAAAATCCGAAAAGTTGGAGGAAGAAAATTCGGCCGCTAAAACAACTTTAGATAAAAACAAAACAGCCAAAAAGCATAAAACTATTTTTTTCATATTCATATTCCTTTCATTTATGTTTATCAAAATACGCCTTCACAGAGCCGTCATATTCGACGACACCGTCCGCAATACGCACCAATCTTTTTGCGTACATAGCCACATCCGGTTCATGCGTTACCAAAATAATTGTAATTCCTTCACGGTTTAATTCTTGGAACATTTCCATAATCTCATCAGAAGTTTGGCTGTCCAAATTGCCGGTAGGTTCATCCGCCAAAATAATTTTGGGATTATTTACCAATGCTCTGGCAATCGCCACCCGTTGTTGCATACCACCGGAAAGTTGAGAAGGAATCCTGTATTCATTTCCTTTTAATCCGACCTTTTCAATTAAAGCCTTTGCTCTGTCATAACATTCTTTTTGGCTGATACCTTGATACAATAACGGCAAAGAAACATTATCTGTAATCGTACGCTTCATTAACAAATTAAAGTTTTGAAACACAAATCCCAAAGTTCTGCCTCTGACTTCCGCCAATTGCGCATCAGAAAGTTTTGATACTTCTCGACCGGCAAGTATATATTTTCCTGAAGTCGGTCTGTCCAAACAACCCAACGTATTCATCAACGTTGATTTTCCGGATCCGGAATGTCCCATAATCGCAACAAAATCGCCTTCTTTTACTTGAAAAGACACTCCCTTTAAAACCTGTTGCGACATACCACCAGGCATAAAATATGTCTTTGTCAAATTATCCACATCAACAACAATATTTTCGGCTTTTGTCATCAGTTATTCCTTACATTCTCGGTCGTCCTGATCCCATTGATGGCTTTTCATCCGTAATATATTCCGCAATCAAGTTATCGCCTTCTTTTACACCTTCTACGACTTCAGCATAAACAACATCTGTCAAGCCAATTTCAATCAAATGCGGCTTGATTTTTCCAGTTTGTTCGTCAAAGGTATAAACGAGGGCTTCATTTCCCTTTAAATTTTTTGGTCGTTGCCCATCCATTTTTTGTCTTAATGCAGCATTAGGCTTAAATTGAACAGTTGTGTTTGGAATACGCAACACGTCAGATTTGCTGTCCGTATTGATTGTTACAAATGCCGTCATCCCGGGTAAAAGCTTTTTTTCTTCATTAGGCACATCAATAATAACAGTGTACATTACCACATTTTGTTCCGTAGTTGGCGACAGGCGAATTTGATTGACCGTTCCCGTAAATGAGTCAGATGGGTAAGCATCCACCGTAAAATCAGCCCGCATACCATATTTTATTTTACCAATATCCGCTTCCGAAACAGAAGCTTCTATTTGCATTTTACGCAAAT
>JBJFAP010000155.1:0-8324 GCA_051887975.1 Alphaproteobacteria bacterium
GTTCTACGGATAACCTTGGCAATACAAGATATCGGGATAAATACGGAAGATAAATATTACTCAAAAAAGATGATAAATTACTGTTTATCTATATATAAAAATCGCTTTATAAAGCATTTTAAATAACTTAACTTGCTCTATAAAGCATTTTTTGTAAAAAAATAACTTGATTTCTTTTGCAAATTTTATTAGCCTATTTATGTAAATTTTAAACAAGGAGTAAAAATGGTCAAAAGAAATGTTCTGCAAAACTCAACACCTAGTGCCGTAGAGAAAACAATAAAAGGCTTGGGAGAAAATTTAAGAACGGCTCGTTTACGCCGTAAACTGACAATAAAAGAAGTTGCTGATAAAATTGGTGTCGGTATTCGCGTCGTAAGTGATGCCGAACATGGTAAACCGGCAACTTCCATTAAAGTTTATATGGCTCTTTTGTGGGTTTATGATTTGCTTGAACCGGCAGCAGATTTAGCAAACCCGCTAAAAGATGAAATTGGCTTGCGGTTAGCCAGTTTAAAAGATCCTAAGCGCAGTCGAAATAAGGAGACAATAGACAATGACTTCTAAAAAGCAAGAATGTTTTGTGTATATGACACTGCCCGGTCAAACCGACCAAATAACAGCGGGCAAGTATGTTTTAGAAAAGACAGAACAAGGAATTGATGTCGGACATTTTGTTTATGGTAGGTCTTACTTAAGCCGTGCTGATGCGGTAGAAATTGACCCTATAGAATTAAAACTGGAAAATAAAGTATTTAATACTGTTACCATGAAGGGTGTCTTTGGGGCATTACGCGATGCTTCTCCTGACTATTGGGGGCGTAGAATTATTGAGCGTAATTTAAAAGTTGCTCAGGCAGATGAAATGACCTATTTACTTCAGTCTGCGGATGACCGTATAGGAGCTTTAGGGTTTGGATTTAATCAGACACCGCCTGCTCCCAATAGAGTATTCAATCAAAAAATACAGCTTGATAGATTGCAAAAAGAAGCTGAATTGCTGGTAAATGAGGAAGTAAAGCCTGAAAACCCTATTACGGCACAAGTACAAGAACTTTTGCTAATCGGGACATCGATGGGCGGTGCTCGTCCAAAGGCTGTTATTGAAGATGATAATAAGCTGTGGGTGGCGAAATTCAACCGCATGGATGATAAGTGGAACAATGCATTAGTTGAATATGCTATGTTAAAACTTGCAGAAAAATGCGGAATAGAAACAGCTCTAAGCAAAGTTGTCTCTGTTGCGGGAAAAGATGTTTTACTTGTCAAGCGTTTTGATAGAGAAAAAGTTTCAGACGGATACCTGAGATATCGGATGATAAGTTCATTAACAGTTTTGCAAGCCGGTGATGATTACACTCAGCGGGAAAAGTGGTCTTATATTCAATTAGCAGAAGAGTTAAGGCGCATATCAAAACAAGCAAAACGTGATGCTGAACAGTTGTTCAGACGGATGGTATTTAATGCACTTATTTCTAATACCGATGATCATCCGCGTAATCATGCTTTTATTGCGCAGGATAAAAATTGGCAACTCTCGCCTGCATATGACTTAACACCAAATCCATTGGTAAGCATAGAACAACGTGATTTGGCTATGATTTGCGGTCAAATGGGTCGTTTTGCTAATAAAGACAATTTATTGTCAGAGGCAGATAAGTTTTTACTGAATCAAGATCAGGCAAAGAAAATTATTGATGAGATGTATAAAATTGTAAAAAACGAATGGTATGCCACAGCAAGACATGCAGGAGTAACAGAAGCAGATTGCGAAAAAATTAAATCTTCTTTTGTTTATGAAGGATTTAACTATAAGCAAAACTCCTAAAAACAATTACATTCTTACGGATAACCGCCTCAGCCCGCAAAGCTGAGGCATTTTTTATGGAAAAATGAATGAACACAGCGAAAAAACTTTCAATCAGACTTGAAGCGGTGGGCGGCGATAAGGTCCGGAATGAGTTCAAGAACATTGGCTCGGACGGACAGAAAGCCTTTCAACGGATAACTCAGGTCATCACCCCGGCAAACGATAACTTAAAGGTCTTGGACAACACAGCCAAGGCCTTTAATAATACCCTCAAACAGGCGGCATCGTTGGCCGGAGCCTACCTCGGTTTACGTGGTTTAACTTCAACATTTAAGTCTATTGTCGGTGTTAATGCCGAGTTTGAAAGACTGTCCGGATCATTAAAAACGGTGACCGGCTCTGCAAAAGCGGCCAAAGACGCCTTTACTTTGATTGAAGACTTTGCCACATCAACGCCCTTCCAACTTGATGAAATCGTAGACAGTTTTATCCGGTTAAAGGCAATGGGCTTGGAACCTTCAATGGAAGCCTTAACCTCTTATGGTAATACGGCATCAGCCTTTGGTAAGAACATATTGGAGTTTGTTTCGGCTGTTACCTCAGCAACCGTTGGTGAATTTGAAAGGCTCAAAACGTTTGGTATCAAAGCAAAGGTCGAGGGAGAACGTGTAAAGTTTATTTTTCAAGGAATTACAACAGAAGTCGGTAAAAATGCTGTAGAAATCGAAAACTATCTTCGATCTATCGGCACAATAAACTTCGGTGGTGCCATGGCCGAACAGATGAACACCATGGGCGGAACAATGTCAAACATTGAAGATGCTCTTGCAAAAGTTGCACGAACGATTGGTGAAAATGGATTAAACAAAGCAATAAAAGAAGTTCTTGATCAGTTTAATAATTTAATATCAGGTACTGATGGTGCGGCTAAAACTATTGGTGAAACTTTAGCAAGCGCAGTAACTATCGCCGGTAAAGCATTCTTTACATTGGGCAAATACATTGAGCCGATCATCACGCTCTTAACTGTCCGTTTGGGTGCGAGCCTGATTACAAAAGGAATTGACCTGTTAAAGGCAAGCGTTTATGCGCTGAATGTCGCTCTTATGGGGACCGGAACAGCCGGAGCCTCTGCCACACTCGGCCTTAAAATGATGTGGCAAGTTTCCAAAGTGGCCGCTGTTCAGATGTACGCAACGGCGGTGGCGGCCAAGGTTCTTGCCGGTGCTGTCGGACTTTTAAAAGGAATTATGGCTTTGCTTGGTGGCCCGGCCGGGCTTGTCATGTTGGTTGTTTATGGCCTTTATAAATTAATAGATAGTCATAACGTGGCAAAGCGAGCGGCAAATGATCACGCGGAAACCTTAGGCAAACTTAAGGAACAGATGGCCGAGACGGTCAAAGAAACAAATAACCTTGTGACGGTACAGAGCAAAAACCAAGCCATTGCCGAATGGTCCTATAAATTAAAGGTGGCAGAAAAGAATATCAAAGACCTGAAGGAAGAATTAAAAGATACCGGTGGGCTGTCGTTCTTTCAACGTCACGCGCCGAATATGTTCCTGAAAGAATACCAGATCTTTGCAAACGATTTGGCGGACATTCTTTCGCAGTCAAAATACAACCTGGAGGAATACCAAAAGGAAGTATGGCGTTTGGCCGCTGAATATCCGGATTTTCAACCGCAGGCAAAAGCCATTCAGGAAAAGTTCCTGCTTTTGAAAGCGGCCGAGATAGATGCACAAAAGGCTCGTGATGAGTTGAAGTACATTCAAAACCCGGAATTAAGGCCGAAAGAAGAAAAGCCGGCAGTTCCGAAACCACCTGTTCTGCCAAAAACTGACACATCAGTTTACGAAAAGACCATTGAGGACATTAAACAAAAGGTCTTTGAGCTCAAGGATCCTTATGATCAGGCCATGCAAAAAGCGGCCGAATGGCGTGATAATGCTTTGGCGAACCTTGACAGCACAAAGGCCGGTTATGAGGATTTCAAAAACGATGTGAACCGCGTTTATGATGATATGGTTAAAAAAGCAGGAGTTGCCGCTCTTCAAAGTTCAAAAGACTGGAAAGACGGCGTAACCCGAGGAATGAAAAGTGTCTACGATGATGCTTCGGATATGGCTTCAATGACCGAGAGCCTGGTTAAAAACTCGTTCAAGTCCATGGAGGACACACTCACAAACTTTGTCATGACCGGCAAAGCGAACTTCGGAGACTTTGTAAATTCAGTTGTAGAGGGAATGGTCCGGGTGGCCATGCAATACGCTGTGATCAAACCGATCATGGGCGGTGTCATGGGTTACTTCGGTATTCCCACAGCACATACAGGAGGTGTAATTGCTACAGATACTTTATCTGTTAAGAGCGTTAGTCCAAGTGTTTTTGAAAATGCTCCCCGTTTTCATACCGGGGGTCTGGTCGGCGGCGAGATCCCGATTATCGCGAAAAAAGGCGAAACGGTATTTACGCCGGGACAAATGAAAGCACTTGGCGCAGAACTCAATTCAAAACCGCCGGTTTACGTCAATGTGAATGTGGTCAATAAGGCCTCAGGCACAAGGACAACGGCAAACCCGACACGCGACATGAACGGTAATGTCAATCTGGACATTATCGTTGAGCAGATCGAGGGTGCAATTGGTAAAAACATCAGTAAAGGTGAAGGTTTATCGCCGATTCTTGAACAAAGATATGCGTTAAACCCGGCCTATGGGAGTTATAGATGACAGTAATTTTTCCTGAAAAACTACCTTACCCGACCACAGAGGGGTATGCTATAAAACCCGGTGAAGCTATTGTACGAACCGATATGGAGGCAGGACCGGCAAGACAAAGGCGGCGTTATGAGCAAACGCCGTCTAAAATTTCTGTGCGCTGGGTGATGAATAGAGAACAATTCTCACTTTTTGAGGCCTGGTATAAATACTATGCAAAAGAAGGTGCTGAATGGTTTGTTATTACTCTCTTAGGTGGTCTTGGCCTCTTGAAGCAAGAAGCTCGGTTTACACAACAATTTGAAGCAAAACTCCTGAATGGATACCTTTGGGAAATCACATCGGAACTTGAGGTGCGAGATAGACCAACACTTTCGGATGGTGCTTTGGCAATTTTGTTAGACAATGATTTTGATAGGCTTTCTAGTGCGGTTAATCATCTGCACTATTTCGTTCACGTTGAATGCCCGCAATATATTGAGGATTTATAAAAATGGCAAATATGGAAGAAAGATTACAAGCCGTTGTTTCGCAAGCTGAAGCAGATGGCGAAAAATGGCATACAATAATTCATGGTAATAATGCAACAACTGTCCCCACAGAAAACGGCAACGTTCCAACAGTGGCCAAACAGATGAAAGATGTGTATGACGAGGTTGTTAATGGCGTTATTGATTATATGACCGAGTGTCAGACGGCACGTGACGTGGCTATTCAAACAAAAAATGAAACGATCGCTGTTAAAAACGAAACTAACACAATTAAAGGCGATGTCACTACGCTTAGAAATGAAACCGAAAGTCTTAAAAATCAGTCGCAAACGGTATTTAATAATATCTCAACAGCGACAAGCACGGCTGTTCAGACCGTTCAAATTGAGGGAGCAACTCAGGTGACGAATGTCCAAAGTGCGGTGGCAGAACAAGTGGCCGAAGCAACCAGTCAGGCAAATCGGGCCGAACAAGCTACTTCCACAAAGGTAAACACTGACCTATCAAACATCACAAAGGATACTATCTTTTCCAAGATGTTTACAAAATATGTAAGCGGCAAAACATGGTATAGAGTTTGGCCCGACGGTTGGATTGAGCAAGGTGGAGAAGCGGCCGCAGGGACAAATGTCACTGTTACCTTTCCAAAGGCTTTCAAGAATACAAATTATACAGTGATAGCAACAACTATAGGAACAAATGGCGAAATATATGCGCAATGCATACAGCGTACTTCGACAACACAGATGACTATTTATAATCGTGGTGGAAGTTCAAGCCAAGCAAAGTCCTGGTATGCGTGTGGATTTTAGGAGGTAATCAAATGAATATGGAAGAAAGACTTCAAGCTGTCGTTTCCCAATCGGAGGTAGACGGCTCAAAGTGGCATACAATTGTGCATGGTGATGACACAACAACCGTTCCAACCGAAAACGGAAATGTGCCGTCTGTGGCCAAGCAAATGAAAGATGTTCATGACGAGGTTGTAAACGGTGTTATTGATTATCTTACTGAATGCCAAAATGCTCGTGATGTTACGCTTCAGACCAAGACTGAAACGATCGCAATTAAAAACGAAACGAATATTATAAAAAATGATACGGCGAGTATTAAAAGCGAAACTGAAAGCCTGAAAAATCAGTCACAGACGATTTTTAATAATATCTCGTCTGCGACAGCAAATGCTGTGGAAACAGTGCAAACTGAAGGATCAACTCAGGTTACAAATGTGCGCACAGCGGTGGCTAAACAAGTGGTAGAAGCAACAATCCAAGCTAACCGGGCCGAAAAAGCCACCAGTTCCAAAGCAAACCTGGATTTTTCAAACATTGCGCCGACAGCGGCGGCAAAGGAAAGCATTATTGCTTGGGTTGCTCCTGATTGGTCAAGGCGACAAGTGCTTGCCTCTGATACAGATCATACCATAAGCAAATATGGTTGGGTATTAATGAGAAACGTTATTTATAACAGCTCACTCAGCGGATATATCAACGGAAACCTGGTGTTCAGGCAATATGGAAGCTATGGGCATTGGGAAGAGTATAACAGCCTTATGGTTTTGGTATGTCCCGGTGACACAGTAAGATTGTCCGGTGGCGGTGAATTAGCTTTCATGCCTTGTAAAGGAGTATAAAATGCCAAATTTAGAAGAAAGATTACAAGCGGTTGTTGCGTTGGCAGAAACTGATGGTGAAAAATGGCACAGAATAGTTCATGGGGACAACACTACGACGGTCCCCACAGAAAATGGAAATGTGCCTTCTGTTGCAAAACAATTAAAAGATGTGCGGGCTGAAATTATAAACGGACTTGAAGATTATGTCGGGGATTGTCGGCAAGCAAAAGCCGATACGTTACAGATCAAGAGCGATACCCTGGCAATTAAAAATCAAACGAACACAATTAAAGGTCAAACGCAAACCTTAAGAGATGAAGCTGAAACCTTTAAGGATTTATCGCAAACTACATATAACAGTATAGCGAGCGCAACTTCTGCCTCTATTTCACAAGTGCAGGCTGAAGGAGCTGTTCAGGTCGCATTGGCAACAGCACAAGCAGAACGAGCTTTATCTTATGCCCAAAATGCTGCACCAATGCCTCTTGGTACAAAGATAACGATACCTGCAAGTTCAAAGATTCCAGACGGATATGAGCCTGTTTGGTATAAAAACACGATAACGCGTTCCCGGTATCCGGACTTCTTTACTCAGCTTGTTGATACAAATAGCCTTACTTTGGTAACTGAAGCAACATACGACAGCCAGGTATCAACTTATGGTATGTGTGCCAGTTATGTAAAAGTGGATAATAATACGCTTATTTTGCCACTGTTGGTAAACTTTGCACGTGGCGGCACACTGAATCAACTAGGAAATGTTGAATTAGATCAGTTTCAAGGCCACTATCATATTGCTCAAATTAGACAAGATGTATGGGGATCTGGTGATGGTGCAACCATTGGCACAACAAACGGAACTGATGAAGGCTTACGGGAAGATGGACCTGACTTATTTATTCTAAATCCTAAGACAGGACAAAATGGGACTGCCCGCTTTGGTGATGAAACACGTCCAAAAGCATATTATGAACTGACCTATATCAAATGTGCAGATGTCAGCAGAACTATAGCTATGGAAGAGACAAGTGAAATAAGGAATCTTCTCTCTCAAATAAAAAATACATTAAATAACATTCCTTACATAGTAGAAGAAAAAAAAGGAACTAATTGGTATATCAAATGGTCAAATGGCATTCTAGAACAAGGAGGAACATATGATAAAGGATCACAAGTTACAGATTGGAGCGTTAATATTACAATGAATGTTGCGTTCATTAATACAAATTACCAATTAAATTGCCAACTTTATAGATTGGATAATGCAACAGGCTCGATTAACAACCAAGTATTTATCATAAACAGGACATCATCGATGTTTACTGCCAGACCGTATGGTGATGGCTCATCCCGATATATAGATTGGTACGCACGTGGATATTGGAAATAATTGAAAGGAACAGATAATGCCTGACACAACGCTTTCAGAAGCACTAAAGGAAGCCTATGCTTCAGCTCCGAGTGATGTAATTTTGCTTCATACCTTGGAACTGCGACATCCATCTTTTGTTGATGATCAAGGAAATCAGACCGCCATTCGTGTGGTCAGGGATCACATTAGCCACATTTGCACTCTTGAAAACTCGGCCCCTCTAAATCCGGGTGAAGTTGTGGAGTTTGTGGCCATGGCCTTTTATTTGGAATTGCCACCGGTCAACAACACGCCGACACCTGAGATTTCGGTCACG
>JBJFAP010000156.1:0-1711 GCA_051887975.1 Alphaproteobacteria bacterium
TATATGCTATGCAACAATTAGGAGTGGGGATAGAAATTCAAGACGGATACGTTGTTGCAACCGGCGCCCCAAAAGGCGGACGCATATTCTTTCAAATACCAACAGTTGGTGGAACAATGAATGCTTTAATGGCTGCTGTTATGGCTGAAGGGCAAACAACAATTTTAAATGCAGCAGCAGAACCTGAAGTAGCTGACTTGGCTCGTTGCCTTGTCAAAATGGGTGCTAATATTAAAGGGATCGGCACACAAACAATGACAGTTATCGGCGTTAATAAATTAAATGGTACTTCCCATACCGTTGTAGCCGACAGAATTGAAGCATCGACTTATGCCATTGCTGCCGCCATCACAAAAGGCGAAATTTACATTGAAAATGCTTACTTGCATTTAATGGAAGAAGTTTTCTTTAAACTTTCCTTTATGGGCGTAGATATTATTGAAAAGGATAATGGTTTAATCGTCAAAGGAAACAGCAACAAATTAAAAGCCACAGATATTACAACAGAAGAATTCCCTGGTTTTCCAACTGATGTGCAAGCACAAATGATGGCATTGATGTGTTTAGCTGAAGGAACTTCAACCGTTACGGAAAACATTTTTGAAAACAGATTTATGCACGTTCAAGAATTGGCTCGTATGGGGGCTGACATCCGATTACAAGGCAGCCGAATTGCCATTGTAAGAGGAGTTCCGACTTTATCCGGTGCTCAAGTAATGGCATCTGATTTACGCGCTTCTGCTGCTTTGGTATTGGCAGGACTTGCCGCAAAAGGCGAAACCATTGTCAACCGTATTTATCACCTTGACAGAGGATACGACCAAATGGATAAAAAATTACAAGCTTGCGGTGCACAAATTGAAAGAATTAAAGCCGAAGATTAAACTTTATTGTCTTGGAAATTGATATAATAATTTTTGGATATAATAACCTTGGTATATTTTAATTCCAAGGTCTTGTCCCCATTTTAAAGCCCGCGCATCATCCACATGACATAAAATAACATTTTGCGGATTGTTCTTCTTAAGCGCATTTATGAACATTTCGTCATCCGTTCGCTTTAATAAGGATTCGTCCCATTGAAGTTTAACAAAAGACGCTTGCAATTTTTCTTTATTTACAAACGGCAATAAATCCGCTGTCAAACCATCCACACACAAACGATACCCTTCACTTAAAGCATAACTTTTAGCGACCATAAAAACAGACGTATTATTAAAAATATCACTTAACTTTAATTCCAATAAAATACTGCTTTTCAAATTATCATCTACACTTTTGCTGAACTTTTCGAACTCTGGTGTCAACAACGTATTAACCGCAATATTGATGCTGAAATTTTTTCGAAAACCATCACTGTCATGATGTGATAAGTTTTCTAAAACGCGTTTATCCAAAACTTCAAACAAATTATCCAAAAGCCAAGGAGATTCGGAAATATCTACATTTGGGCAAAGTGCTTTTTTTAAGTCGCTTAAAGAAACATAAGTTTCTTCGAATAATTCCACAGGTCGCCCACTTCCGACAATCGCACATACGGATTGATGGCGCATTAAACTTGATATATCCGCTTGATACAAATTTTTTTCAATTTTTCCAAGTAATGACGGACTGAACGTGCAAGAAGGTTTTGTTATTTGTTTTTTTTCAATTTTTACGTTTTCTTGAATAACTTTATCCGAGAACGTTTCTTTTAATTTTTTCCAATCAT
>JBJFAP010000157.1:0-1697 GCA_051887975.1 Alphaproteobacteria bacterium
ACAAACCGGGTGAAGATGTCGTTTTGGCTTTGGATGCGGCTTCTTCTGAATTTTATCAGGATGGCAAATATGTTTTAGCCGGTGAAGGCAAGACATTCACTTCTGAAGAAATTGTGAAATACTATGAAGAATTGAAAGCCAATTACCCGATTATGTCTTTGGAAGACGGTATGGCCGAAGACGACTGGGAAGGTTGGAAGATGTTGACAGATACTTTGGGTGGTAAAATGCAATTGGTCGGTGATGACTTGTTTGTAACAAACTCAAAGCGTTTGAATATGGGAATTGAAAAGAAAGTTGCAAATTCTATCTTGATTAAGGTCAACCAAATCGGTTCTTTAACGGAAACATTGTCCGCCATTGAAACAGCTCACAGAGCAAGTTATTCTGCGGTTGTTTCGCATCGTTCGGGCGAAACGGAAGACGCAACGATTGCTGATATCGTTGTTGCAACAAATGCCGGACAAATTAAGACAGGGTCTATGTCCCGTTCCGATCGTTTGGCAAAATACAATCAATTGATTCGTATTGAAGAAGAATTGGGCGATACAGCCGTCTTTGCCGGTAAATCAATTTTCGCAAAATTTGCAAAATAAGATTGTAATGATAAACAAAAACACCTCCTTTCGGGGGTGTTTTTTTGGATTGTTGTTAAAAAGAAAGGATTAAAATGTTTTATTTACTTGACAGTGCAAACGTTGAACAAATTGCAAAAATATGTGATGTTTTTCCAATCGCTGGTGTCACAACAAACCCCAGCATTATTACAAAAGAAAGAAAGGAATTTTTCCCTTTGTTAAAAGATATTCGTTCGGCCATCGGGGACAGAATGTTGCATGTGCAGGTTTTGGGATCGACTGCGGAAGAAATGATTAAAGACGGTCTGTGTATTCGTGAACACGTTGATGGTTTGTTATATGTCAAAGTTCCCGTTTCCGAAGCCGGATATAAAGCTGTGCAAGAATTGAAAAAACAAGGGCTTAACATTACGGCAACGGCTGTTTATACGCCGCAACAGGCGTTAATTGCAGCAAATTGCGGGGCGGATTTTACCGCGCCTTACGTCAACAGAATCGATAACATCAGCGGTATGGGCGTACACGTTGTGTCGATGATAACGGAATTATTCCAAGTGCATGGTTTGACAACAAAGGTATTGGCGGCTTCTTTTAAAAATGTACAACAAGTTCATGAAGTGGCTTTAGCTGGTGCGGGTGCGGTGACGGTCAGTCCGGATATTATGTTAAAATTGGCGGAACATCCTTTGACGGATATGAGTGTAGAAAATTTTCAACAAGATTGGCAATCCGTTTATGGCAAAGGAAAGTGCATTTATAACCTTTAATAATACAATAAAACCCCCTTGTATTTTTACAAAAAAATGGTAATATTCTGATGTTTAAGAAAAAGGAAAATATCAAATGTCCCCAAAAGTCGTTATCATAACACCGGTTAAAAATTTAATTCAAAACAAAAGAGATTCTTATTTTCAAAAACTGACAGAATCCGTTCAAAAACAAACTTATTCGAATATTGAACACTTTATTTTAAGCGGTGTTTCGACAGATAATACAGATGCTTTTGTGCAAGAATATGCTTCTTCATACGCGAATGTTGTGATAAAAAATGCCGATACAAAAAATAAATGGCAGGCCATGAACGTTGCTTTGCAATTGGTACAAGGGGATTATGTGTTA
>JBJFAP010000158.1:0-1693 GCA_051887975.1 Alphaproteobacteria bacterium
ATGTCCAGGCACCAGAAAGCATAGCCTCGTTATGTATTGATGCGGGAATGTAGGTTAGTAACTTTGCTCGATAAATTAACGAGAAAGAAGAAAAAATGAAAGCCGACAGCATAACATCACCTATACGCAAGCAGGGGTTTCGTGCTTCTATGACAGTGAAGTGGTAAATTTGAAGTTCAGTTCTTCGTAGGAAGTTCAGTGGTTAAAATCCCTGCCTGCGTATAGCTGAGAACCGTTGTGGGCTATTTTGCACACGACACGACAAACATCAAATGACTATCGAAATATGAGTTTATTAAACAATAAAAAAGTTGCAATTATCGGTGGCGGACCAGTTGGACTAACAATGGCAAACTTGTTACAACAAAACGGTATTGACATTACCGTTTACGAAAGAGATGAAAACCCAAAAGCACGAGTTTGGGGCGGAACGCTTGACCTTCACAAAAATTCAGGACAAGAAGCAATGAAAAAAGTAGGATTGTTGCAAACCTACTATGATTTGGCGCTACCTATGGGCGTAAACTTTGCTGATGAGAAGGGTAACATTATAGCAACAAGAAACCCGACACTCGAAAATAAGTTTGACAACCCCGAAATAAATAGAAACGCGTTGCGAAAAATGTTGCTTGGCAGCTTGAAAAATGACACAGTTGTTTGGGATAGAAAATCTATTGGGCTTGAACAAGAAAACGGAAAATGGCTGCTACATTTTGAAAATAAGCCAACTGCATTGGCCGACTTTATTATTGTTTCCAATGGTGGAATGTCTAAAATAAGAAATTTTGTTTCAGATAATGAAGTCGAAGAAACAGGTACTTTTATTATTCAGGGCGACATTCCTGAACCAGAAACGAACTGCCCTGAATTTTATAAGTTGTGCAACAACAATAGACTAATGACCGCACATCAAGGGAATTTATTAGTTGCGAATCCATTTAACAACGGAATGTTAACTTACGGTGTCATTTTCAAAAAGCCTGAAGAATGGAATAATGGAAAAGGATTAGATTTTAAGGACACAAAAAGCGTTTCCGAGTTCTTGACAAACAGGTTTTCAAATTGGAGCAATGAATACAAGGAGTTAATTCGTTCAACAACTTTTTTCGTTGGTTTAACAATAAAAATATTTCCGCTAGACAAAAAGCCTTGGAAGAGTAATCGTCCGTTACCCATAACTTTAATTGGCGACACAGCTCACCTAATGCCACCTTTTGCAGGGCAGGGCGTAAACATTGGACTAATGGACGCTTTGATTTTGTCAGAAAATCTTACAAACGGGAAATTTGGAACGATACAAAGTGCTATTGATGACTATGAACAACGAATGTTTGTTTACGCAACAGAAGCACAAGCGGACTCGACAAAGAATGAAATAGAAATGCGAAATCCGAGCTTTACTTTTCAACAGCTAATGAATGTATAACTCGACAGACAAAAAAAACAGCCCACAACAATCGGCTTGAAACGCAAGGCGGGGTAAACGTCTTCGATTGAACATTTTTTTCTAATTTTACGGTATCGGCTTCGATTGAAAGGTAGTGGTAAAAACCCGCCCTGCGTCAAGCCGCCGGACGTTATGTGCCATTTTTGAATGACAATGCGAATAGATACAGACAAACAAATGAATTTACTTAGTGATCCTAAAATCCGCAACTATCATCCAATACACGATTAAGGGTAGATTTATGAG
>JBJFAP010000159.1:0-8177 GCA_051887975.1 Alphaproteobacteria bacterium
ATACGGAACTTGGAAAATATCCGGAACTTGAAGATAATACTTGCCGTTCCGACCGTGATTGCCCATCCAATAAGCCATATTGCCGAAACGGATATTGTTCAAAGTGTGAGGATGGAATAGAAGTTTTAAACGGTGCTTGCGAAAAATGCGCTTCTTCTATAGGAAACACTTTTGAAAATTTTTGTCATACATCATGTGGAACTGATTATTTTTTTGAAAATGGAACATATCCATGGCGAAGATGTTTTAAATGCAGTTTTTCAGGGTGGGCTCCATCAACAAGTAAAGAAGAATGTATGCGTTGCAATTCGGACAGATGTTATGATGAAACTACAAGTAAATGTTTTAAAGTAAATTCTTCGATTTTAAATGAAGGTGGTATTTGCCGATATAAATGTCCACAAGGGCAATTTGTCAATGATATGAATGGAATAATACAATGTTTAAACTGTCCTTCTTTGAATGGAACGACAGCAAGAAATGATACAGCAGAATTTTGCCACGTATGTGGAGATAATTATTTTTGGACGGGAAGGTGTACAGGATGCAATTATGCCGGCGCTTATGATTGGGCAATGTCTGATTCTTTATCAGAATGCAAGCGTTGTACAAATCGTTATTTTGATGAAACAACGCAAAAATGTCTGCTTTGTCCCGCAGGACAAAAAGCAACCGCGGACGGATTGTCATGCGCAAAGGAATAGTTTCTGATAAAAAATTCTTGCGTGAGAATTTGTTTTGTGGTATAGTGCACGAACAATTAGGTCATTTTTATATTTAGAAAGGATAAAATTATGTCAGGACATTCACAATTTAAAAATATTATGCACAGAAAAGGTGCTCAAGATGCTGTTCGTGCGCGTGTTTTTTCAAAATTGGCTCGTGAAATTACGGTTGCCGCTAAATCAGGTTTGCCTGATCCTGATGCCAATCCACGTTTAAGAACGGCTATTTTGGCGGCTCGTGCTGAAAATATGCCAAAAGACAATATTGAACGTGCTATTAAAAAAGGTTCGCCCGGTGAAGACGATACAGTTTATGAAGAAGCAAGATATGAAGGTTTCGGTCCGGGTAATGTTGCTATTATTGTAGAAGCTTTGACGGATAATCGTTCTCGTACTGCACCGAATTTGCGTGCTATTTTTACAAAGCGTGGCGGTTCTATGGGTGAAACGGGATCTGTTGCTTTTAACTTTGAAAGAGTCGGCTTGATTGAATATCCGTCTTCAGTTGCTGATGCGGATACAATGATGGAAGCTGTGTTGGAAGCAGGTGCAAATGATGTTGAATCAGATGAAGAAACACATTCTGTTTATTGTAATCCGGATGATTTATTTGCTGTACGTGCTGCATTGGAAGCAAAATTCAAAGATCCGTCTGTTTGTCGGTTGGATTGGAAAGTGTTGGTTCCAACACCTGTAAATGATTTAGAAACAGCGCAAAAGTTGATGGACTTTATTGATGCTTTGAATGATGACGATGATGTTCAAAGAGTTACAACAAATGCGGAAATTGCTCCGGAAATTTTAGAAAAATTAAACGCTTAAAATATGCGCATTATTGGTATTGACCCCGGTTTACGTCATACAGGATGGGGAATCATTGATAAAGATGGTTCGCGTGTGTCCTTTGTCGCTGCCGGGGTTATCAATGCTGATACAGACAATGCGTTGTCTGAACGGCTGACGGAAATTTTTAATTCCTTGGGGCAGATTATTGATGAATACAAGCCGGAAGAAGCTTCTGTGGAAGAAGTTTTTGTAAACGTCAATCCGACATCAACATTAAAATTAGGACAGGCAAGGGGGATTGCTTTGCTTGTACCCGCAATTCGTAAGATACCTGTTGCTGAATATACGCCTAATCAAATTAAAAAAATGATTGTGGGCGTAGGGCATGCGGATAAAAAACAAGTGGATATGATGGTGCGCAAAATGTTGCCGACTTTACCGGCAAAAATACCAGCGGACAGCGCGGATGCGCTTGCGATGGCTTTGTGCCACGGATTTATGCGAAAAGTTCTTTAAAAAAAAGGGGAAAGAAAAATTTTCCCCTTAATGTTATTATTTTTTAGCAATCAAATAGTAAATGCTGATCACAGATGCTAAACCGACAATGATATAAATGGCATGTTCCAAAAAGGCGGTATTCATAACAATGAAGTTAACCAGATTGAAATTGAACAACCCGACTAATCCCCAATTTAAACCACCGATAATTGTAAGCCATAAACAAACTGTTTTTAACATTTTTTTTCTCCTTTCTTTTAATGTTGTTTCAGTTTAAACCCAACTCGGCTGCTTTTAACACAATTTGCGTTCTGTTTATTGCGTGCAATTTGTGAAACAACCCGTGGATGTGTAATTTAACCGTTGGCTCTGATATGTTCATCTTGCCGGCAATTTGCTTGTTGGATAAACCTTCTTGCAAATAATTTAAAACTTCCTTTTGTCGTTTGGTCAGTTTTTCTCCGGTTGGTAAAAGTTTTTCAGCGATATTTTCATTGTTCGTCAATTCTGATTTGTTATCCATAAACGATGAAACAGGTAAGTAACGACCGCCGGTTAAAATTAAATTGAATATGGGCTTTCCTATTCTTGTAATATCTTTATGAGGAATAAAGCTCCATAAACCATCTTCGAATAATTTGTATAAAGTATTGTGTTCTATGGATTGTGATGTCAGAATCATTCTTGTGTTATTTAATGTTTTTAATAAGTCTTTGCATCTGGACAACCAAGAAAATTCCATAACATTCGTATCTAAAAAAAGAAAATCAACATTGCCGCCTTGAATCATTTCCATCAACGTGCAATCCCAATTTTCACATTCCATTATTTGTTCATTCGGTTGCAGTTGTTTTAAAAGTTGGACTTGCGTTTGACGAAGTTTTGGGTCTTTTTGTGCGACTAAATACATAATCTTTCTCCTTGCTTTACATGTTCTTGAGTTTAAAAAGTACTTCAAAGAGCTAAAATCAAGCACAAAAGCAAAAAAGAATATATTGCGATACAAGAACAGATATTAAAGTATTACTTTTAAATAGTTTCTTTAATTGTGTTGAATAAAATTTCTTCTTGTTGACGTAATTTTGCGACAAAGTCTTTGTGTTTGTTGTAAAAATCATCGCCTCTGGCGTAAATAGCCAAAGCTATCGCATCAAGCGGATTATAAGCAATTCCTTTAATAAGATTTTGAAAATAAAGTTCTTTAAAATGGCAAACGCAACGCAAACGCCATTTTTTGGGATTTGTCGGATCATTATATCTGCCTTTTTGTCCGGTAAAACTTGTGAAAAAAGCTTGAACGCGTTTTGCTGGACAAGTCAATAATTCAGCCCATTTCATTCTGATTAAAGAAGTGTCAGATTTTAAAAAATCAGAATAATCAAATCGTAAATATTCAGCCATATTCAATGCGTGTTTGTATCTGTCAGCATCGGTCATTTGCGCAAAATAATCAATAATGGAAGGCATATCATGAGTATCCAACGCGGCAATGTCTTGCTTCCTTGCATTTTTAAGGTGATAGGCATCTTCTGCATTGTCTATATTTGCAAATTGCGGAACAATCATTCTTCCAAGATGGCAAAAATCCAAAACTTTATCCAATTGTTCAGGCCTTGCGCCCAAGTCTTCCGGATAAATATCATTAACGGTCATATGATTATCGGCCATCGCTTTTAAAATAATTTTTTGTGTAATATCTGCAAAATTTTGTATTGTCTGTTTTTTATATTTTTTTAATACTGAATTATCATAAGAAGAATAAAGTCGTCCGCTTTTATATTTTGGATTTCTTGCAATAACAAAAGGATTTACAAACCCGATATAATGATCGATACGAATACCGCCTTTGTGCGATTTAAAAAGCATATCAAAAATTTGATATAAAAACACTCCGGCTTTTCCCAAAGAACCGTCTTTATTAAAAATGTAATCGGGATTAAAGACTTTAAAAAACCAATCTTGATTTTTATCGCTGTATATATCGGGTGGAGAACCAAGCGTGAAATTTTTTAAAAAAAGTTGAGGATATTCGAAATAAATAATTTCCGGTATTTTAACTTGTAAATCACCGATTGTCGGAATTTTCGACTTTGTTGATATCGTTGCATGATAGGCAAGAAAACTTTCAAAAAAGTACCGTTCTTTATCAAAAGGCGCGTGATATTTTGCGTCTAATTTTAATAAAGGATTGTCTTTAATAAAGCAATAAATTCTGTTTTTTAAATCCAATGCAAAAGCGTCATCATCTTCCAATTTGTTTAAAAAAGTTTGATACATTTCCAATAATGCTTTGTTATAGGATCTGCTGACAGCAGGATAAAAAATTTCACCATCCTGTTTGGGTGTGTCATAAATATCTTGCAATGTTTTTTTCAAAAGCAATTTCCCAGTCCAATTTTCCAGCGGGATAAATAAAGGATTCTCGCTTAACGTGCTTTCATATGGTGAAAATAACGGTGCGAAAGTTTTTCCTGATGGTCCAAGTAAAACTTTGTCCACAACTTTATTCCAAAAAGAACAAAAATCTTTACCGCCTTGTCCGTAAGGGCTGCCAATACCTGTGTCTTTATCTTGTGAATAGGCAGGAAAACAAGGCCCCGGTATAGCTATGGTCATTTCTTTATCGAGTATTTTATATCCTTGACGAGTCAGTTGTTTTGTCTTTTCCCATTCTTTTAACAAGGATTTTTCCATTATTGAATACCTCCTGTTTTTAATAAACCGAAATTTTCAATAAGTTGCCTTGATTCTGTTGCGTATTCTGTACCGTTCAAGTAAACTTCAATTAAACGTAATCCTTGGTTTACCAAAGTACGTATAAGGGATTCATCATATTTATCGGCAGCAAGGCTGAATACACCAAAAGAATGCGCAAAAAGCATATTGGTATGTGATGTAAAGTCTTTCGGATTGTACCTGTTTTTTCTTAAATATTCGATCCATGCCGAATTAAAAGGATTGAAACCATACAAAAGCGTGTTAAAAGTGTAATCAGACATCTTTGTTTTTAATTGTGTTCCAAAAATAATTCGAATATTTTGATATGCTAAAGGATTTTGAATTAACACTTTAAGAAGGTCTGAAAAATCTTTTTTGTTCGAGGATAAAATGCCGATTGTTTGTGTCGGTTTTTCATCATTAAAAAATAAAGTCGGTGCATTTGGAATAAACGGAAATTCTTGTCTTAAGTTAATACGATATGGAATTTTAGTAAAATCATCTTTTGAATACAGAGCTAATGTATTTTCCAATTCTTGAGCACCCATTAGTGAATAAAGTTTATAATATTCACTTTCTTTTAATCCGAAGTTTTTTGCAATTTCAATCAAATAAAGCGTATCAGCCGGATAAAAAAACAGCCGATTTTTAAATTCTTCTTTCAACTCTTTGAGTGATTTAATCATAAAAACTCCCCGTAAATACACTCTAAAGAGGAGTACATAAAAAGTCAAGAATTTTTTTTCAACTCGTTGAGAACAAAAACACGAATAGCTGATGACAGATTTCCTTGCCTTTTTTCATCTAATTCTTTTATCAGGGATAAAACAGAGGTTTGTTTTTGTTTCGCAATTTGTTTTAGTTCAAGCCAAAATTCATCTTCCAGAGAAAAACTTGTCGCATGTCCGAACAATAAAACAGAATGTTTTTTGATCATTTTTTATCTCTCATCGAAGCCAAATCAATGACTTCGGCCGGCTTGTTTGCTTCTTGTTTTTTTTCATTCATCAATGCCGGCATAAATTGTAAAGCAAATTGTTCTGACGGATCGGCAAATGTCAATATCGAAGCAAACGGAATAGTTAAACGTTCAGGTTTTCCATTGAAAGCTAACAGTACAGAAAATTTATCATCGTTGATTTTTAAATCATCAAATTGATGTTGCAAAACAATGGTCATCTCATCGGGATAACGTTGTTTTAAAAAATCCGGAATAATAACACCGTCAGCGTTTGTCTTAAAAGAAATATAAAAATGTTTTTCGCCAATTAAACCTTCTTCGGCAACTTGTTCCAAAATTTGCTTAACAACACCCAAAAGCGCGGTTTGAATCATTTCCTGATATTGTTTCATCGATACCTCTTTTAAAATTAAGTGTGTTTTTCTGTTGCTGGGAAAACACCAACCCCACCTTCAGTTCTCATCACCAAAGGGATTGATTAGTTGCCTACTGCCAATTAAGCAGCAACAGCAACTGGAGCGAAGTTATCATTCGCATTTAAATAAACTGCCCGATAACGGCGGTACAATGCCGGATACAAGTTCAAACCTTTATTACACATGTCGAATCTGTTTCACCCCCGTTTATTTTTTGGTGGAGGTGTCGGGTACTGCCCCCGAGTCCACTATGCCTATTCCGCTTGCCGTTTAGTATCATAGTTGATTGCTCAACATCTTTATTATACGTTATTTTTGTCCAAAATCAAGTATTTTTACATTTTAATTTGACTTTTTTTTAAAAAAGTGTTAAGTGATACCCTAATTGAAAATAAAATAAAGGATATACAATGTTAAATACAATAAGTAATAAAAAGTTTTTACCTCTCTTATTAACGCATATTTTCGGTACTTTAGATGATAATCTGGTTAAAAATTTATTTGTGTTTTTAGCGGCCTTTTTTGTGCAAGGTTCTGTTTATTGGATTGCGGTTGCGTTTGCTTTTTATGGGTTGACTTTTTTATTTACTTCAATGTTTTTCGGTTCTTTATCCGACAAGTATGAAAAATCCTTAATTATAAAACGTCTTAAATTGCTGGAAGTATGCGTGATGGCATTTACATTGATAAGCATTAACTTTCAAAACAGAGTGTTAATGTTGCTTTGTTTAACGGCCTTTGGTTTTTGTTCTTCGGCTATTCGTATAGTCAAATATTCTTTTTTTCCAGAACTTGTCCCTGAAAAGGATTTGTTGACAGCTAACGCTTTATTAAAAGGTTTTTCTTTTGTTAGTGCATTTTTTGCAATGCTGACATTATATGGGCTTCATATTTTAACACGTCCGACTGTATTGTTTATTATGGGCGCAATTTTAATGGTGTCTTCAATTTGTGGTTATGTTTTTTCTTTAAAATTACCGAATAGTAAGGTTTTTACTCCTAAATTAAAAATTGATTTAAAACCGATTCCTTTTGTTAAACAAATGACAAAAGAAGTTGAAAATAATTCGAAAGTTAAATTTTGCTTATTATCAATCGCATGGTATTGGTTATTAGGTTCTGTCATTGCATTTTTTGCATTGGATTTTTGTAAAACCGTTTTAATGGCAAAAGCTTCAGTTCTTGTTGCCGCAATGATTGTTTTTTCTATTGGTTTTGTTGTCGGTTCTTTCCTTTGCCCCGTTTTGAATATCAAGAAAAAATTGACATCAATTATGCCTGTTTGCGGATTTTTATTGTCATTGTTTTTCTTGGATTGTTTAGCGGCATCACATGTATTGCCTCAAACAAAAGTGTTGTACAATATCAATGAATTTTTATTGTTGAGTATTAACACATATCGTTTCTTTATTGATATATTTTTGGGATCTGTTTGTGCTGCGATTTGTATTGTTCCTTTGTATTCGATGTTGCAACAAGCAACAGATGAATCGTTTATGGGAAGAATGTTCGGATACAGTGCTTTTTTATGTGCTTTGGCAGTAATCGGTTCTGTTTTAATTGTCTTTTCGTTAAATATCTTGAATGTTCCTTTGATTGGTGTATTTATTTTATTGGCATTGTTAAACATCTTCTTTGCTGTGTATTCTTGCCAATTACTGTCTTTTCAAACAAAGCAAAGGATTTTCAGAAAAGTTTTAAGTTGGTTGTTCGACTTGGATGCTTGCGGTCTGGAAAATTTAAAAAATGCCGGACCGCGTACATTGATTATTCCAAATCATACCTCATATGTGGATGCTTTGATTGTTTCGGCTGTGGTTGATAAACCGATTACTTTTTTTATTACCAATGAAATGGCGCAAAAGTGGTGGGTACACTTTTTGGGTTGTTTGATGGATTTAAAAAAATTAGATGCCAAAAGCCCTTTTTCCGTTAAAACAGTTGTTGAGGAATTAAAATCCGGTAAATTATGTATGGTGCTGACAGAGGCACACTTACCGAACGGAAATACGTTAATGAAAGTTTATGAAGGACCGGCGTTAATGGTTCAAAAAGCAAAAGCAAAGGTTTTGC
>JBJFAP010000160.1:0-1686 GCA_051887975.1 Alphaproteobacteria bacterium
CTTGGAACGGTTATAATTATGAAGACTCTATTTTGATTTCAGAACGTATTGCGCGTGATGATGTATTTACTTCCATTCACATTGATGAATTTGAAGTAATGACACGTGATACAAAATTGGGTGCTGAAGAAATTTCTCGTGATATTCCAAACGTTGGTGAAGAAGCATTGAAACAATTGGATGAAACGGGTATCGTTTACATTGGTGCGGAAGTTAAAGCGGGCGATATTTTGGTTGGTAAAGTAACACCAAAAGGCGAAACCGTTATGACTCCTGAAGAAAAATTATTGCGTACAATCTTTGGTGAAAAAGCGGCAGATGTTCGTGATACTTCTTTGCGTGTACCGCCCGGAATTCAAGGAACGGTTGTTGATGTTCGTGTGTTTACGCGCCGCGGTTTGGATAAAGATGAAAGAGCTTTGTTTATTGAACAAGCTGAAATTGATGCTTTGGCAAAAGACCGTGATGATGAACGCAAGATTATTCAAGCTTCATTTGTTGAACGTGCTAAAAAGTTGTTGATGGGACAAAAGGTTGTTTCCAGCGAACATATTTCAAACGGTACAGTTTTAACAGAAGAAAATATGGCACCTTTAAGTGTTGGCAATTTCAAGAAAATTGTTGTTGCTGATGATGCTGTTATGAAGCAATTGGAACAGATGACAGCTACATTGGAACAAGGCGAAAAAGCTTTACAAGCTCACTTTGAAAACAGAGTGGAAAAAGTAAAACGCGGTGATGAAATGTTGCCGGTTGTTTTGAAAACTGTCAAAGTCTTTATTGCCACAAAACGTAAATTGCAACCGGGTGATAAAATGGCCGGCCGCCATGGTAATAAGGGTGTGGTGTCCAGAGTGTTGCCTATTGAAGATATGCCATACACAGAGGATGGAACACCGATGGATATTGTGTTGAATCCGTTGGGCGTGCCTTCTCGTATGAATGTGGGACAGATTTTGGAAACACATTTGGGATATGCTTGTCATGAATTGGGTGTTCAAATCGGAAAAATGTTGGACGAAGTCCGTAAGAAAGAAAAAACAGTTGCTGATTTGAAATCATTGATGGAAGACATTTATGAAAAAGAAGAATATAAATCAGAAATTGAATCCCTTGATGATACACAAACATTAGAATTGGCAGATAACTTAAAAGATGGTGTTCCTATCGCAACACCGGTATTTGATGGTGCAAAGATGGAAGACATTAACCGTATGCTTGAAAAGGCAGGTTGTCCGACATCCGGTCAGGTAACATTGTATGATGGTTTAACCGGTGAACCGTTCGACAGAAAAGTGACAATCGGTTATATGTATATGTTGAAATTGCATCACTTGGTTGATGAAAAAATTCATGCTCGTTCAATTGGTGCTTACTCGCTTGTTACACAGCAACCTTTGGGTGGTAAAGCACAGTTTGGTGGTCAGCGTTTCGGTGAAATGGAAGTTTGGGCTTTGGAAGCATACGGTGCAGCTTATACATTGCAGGAAATGCTTACGGTTAAGTCCGATGACGTTTCCGGTCGTACAAAAGTTTACGAAACTTTGGTCAGAGGTGATGACGACTTTGAATCGGGTATTCCGGAATCATTTAACGTTTTGGTCAAGGAAATGCGTTCCTTGTGCTTGGATGTTGAATTAAATCAAAAAGAATCATAAGACAAAGAGAAAGGAAAAATAAAAATGA